>JBPOET010000066.1:0-7898 GCA_051251675.1 Parasphingopyxis sp.
AAGACTCGAACTTCCACGGGCGTTAGCCCACAACGACCTCAACGTTGCGCGTCTACCAGTTCCGCCACGACCGCACATTTTCTTGAACGCCGGCATAGCTTCCGGCTTCTGGCAGGCGCGAGCCTCTAGCAAAGGGTGCGGGCCGGTGCAATGGCCGATCGCCATCGATTGCACCTCCCGGCGACAATAATCGCCCAAATCTCCACATTAAGGCTCTTTTCCGCGGCCATTAACCCTTTCTTCACCTTTTCGCCCCGCATTTTGCCGCCTAGCCATCGTCGCATGGCCATCCAAGCCCTCTTCCTGCTGCTCGCCGCCCTGCCCGAATCCGGTGCAGCAGCCCATGCACGCGCCACCGCGCACATCCTTGCCGCCGAGGAGATCGATCTGGCGCGCCCGGAGGCCCGGCCGGAAGGGGCGGTGCTCAGGATCGTCCGCTGGCGGGATGGGGGAGGGACGGCGAATACCGGCGCGGAAAGCGCGGAGCGGCTCGTCGAATTCCAGTAAAGGACGCCGCCTAATAGAGGAACATCGGCATGCCTTCGATGCGCATGAGTTTCGCGCGATAGGCCTTGCTGTCGTAGAGATTGGCAATATCGACCGATTTCTGCTGCTCGAGCAGCGTCCCGATCGGCACATGGCAGTAATTGCCGTCGGTCAGCGCCACCATCCGGCCTGCTTTGCCGTCGCGTAGCAACTGGACGGCCAGCCCGCCAAAGGCGAAGCCCACCATCCGGTCCATCGCGTCGGGCTCCCCGGCGCGCATCAGATAGGCCAGCTCCTGCACCACGGTGCCGATGCCGGTCCGCGCCTCGATAATCCGGGCGAGCCGCTGCCCGACCCCGCCTTCGGCGCGCTGGGTAGCCGATTTTCCCATTTCGCCATTCTCTTCCGAGCCGAGGATGCTCGCCCCTTCGGAAACCACGCACATAGCGTAATGCTCGCCGCTATGGTCGCGATCCTCGACGAGCAGCGGAATCAGGATATCGGGATCCGCCGGCACTTCGGCGATCACGGTGCGGGCGACCTGGGCGAGAAAGCCGGTAAGCAGTGCGGTTTCGCCCGAACGGCGGCCGAACAGCTCGATCACGCCGATCCGTTCATGGCTGGCCGTTGTCGTGCGCAGCGCGTTGACCGCGGCGACCGAGCGCGTGATCGCGGTCGAAAAGCCGATGCAGTAATCGGTGCCGTGCACGTCATTGTCCATCGTCTTGGGGATGGAGATGACCTTGAAACCCTGCTCGGAGAGATGTGCGGAAAAGCGCAGCGTTCCGTCGCCGCCCAGGGTGATCATCGCGTCGATGCCGAGCCGGTCGAGCACATGGAGCACATGGTCCGTCCGGTCGCCGTCTTTCTGGGTGCGCGGATCGGTGCGCGAGGTATGGAGGATGGTGCCGCCGCTGCGATCGATGCCGCGCACCCGAGCACGATCCAGGGTCCAGCTTTGCGCGGCAACGGTTGCCGGATCGTCGGGATCGATCCGCAAAAACCCCTCCCAGCCGCGCCGGAAGCCGGTAACCTGCCAGCCTTCTTCCAGCGCGCCGAGCGTGATCGCGCGGATACAGGCGTTGAGGCCCGGAACGTCGCCGCCTCCTGTGAGTATCCCGATATGGATAATAGCCTCCTTCGTTTGCCGGATTCTTTGATCGGAAGCGACATTGCGCGAGCAATGTTCTGACAATCAAACCGCGCCCTTCAACCGTTAGCGTGTGTCCGGCAGATCGCCTACCCGCCTTCGAAGGGCACGAATTTGAGATTCAGTTCCTCGGCATTGCGGGGAATGTCGATCTCGGCGGAGTTGAACTCCACCATCTCGCGCGGCGGCAGGGAGGTTTGCGGCGCCTGGATCGTCCAGTCATAGACCACCGCGCCCTGCGCATTGCGCAGCTCGGCCCGGATATCGGGCACCCGCTGTTCCTCGTCGGTCATGTTGACGATCCGGCCGGAAATCGAGAGCAGTTCATGGCCGCTGGCCAGGGTGCGGCGCTCCGGGCTGCGCACGAGTTGCACGTCGAGCGCGCTGTCGGCGGCGCTGCCGCCAAAGCCCGACAGGAAGCCGGGCGGACCGAACCAGGCGACGGCCCCGATACCGGCCGCGAGGAGGATAAACAGCCCGACGGCAATTGCCGTCCACATCTTTGCCGGGTTGCGCCGGGGCTTGAAGGGCGGCTCATGGGCAAAGGGATCGTTGCCGTCGATGGACGGCGCGCGCGGCGCCGGCTTTTCGACGCGGGGTTCTTCCGTGCGCCGCTCCCGGGGCGCCGTTTCCGCAAATTCCTGCTGCACGGGGGTCGGCGGCGGAGGCGGTGGCGCGGCGGCGATGGCATCCGGACCTTCGGCGAACCAGCTATTCTTGCAATTGGCGCAGCGCACCTGGCGTCCTTCAATGCCGATGGCTGTATCGGGCACCAGATACCGTGTTGAACAGGAAGGACAAACGAGGATCATGCGAAAGGAACGCCAACTGATTGCAAACAGGCTTGTGATCTACGCGGGCAGGGGGCTTGCTGGCAAGTTGGTTCCGCTGTGCGTTGTGTGCTTTACGCCGGATGGCGGCTTGTGCCATGGCTGCAACGATGGCCACGACAATTGTCCAGTTCGAAAATGTCGGGCTGCGCTACGGTACGGGCGCAGAGACGCTGTCTGACGTCAGCTTCTCACTGGACGGCGGCGGCTTCTATTTTCTCACCGGTCCTTCGGGCGCCGGAAAAACTTCTCTGCTCAAACTTCTCTATCTGGCGCAGCGCCCGAGCCGCGGGCTGATCCGCCTTTTCGACGAGGATGTGGTTACCCTGCCGCGTGATCGTCTGCCCGGCTTTCGCCGCCGGATCGGCGTCGTGTTCCAGGATTTCCGTCTCGTTCCGCATCTTTCCGCTTTCGACAATATCGCCCTGCCGCTGCGCGTGGCTGGCGTCGAGGAAGACGAGCTTGCGACACCGGTCAATGAAATGCTCGCCTGGGTGGGCCTGTCCGATCGCGCCAGCGCCCGGCCGGCCACGCTTTCCGGCGGGGAGCAGCAGCGCGTCGCCATTGCCCGCGCGGTGATCGGTCGGCCCGAGATCCTGATCGCCGACGAGCCGACCGGCAATGTCGATCCGGAAATGGCCGCCCGGCTGCTGCATCTGTTCGATGCGCTCAACAAGCTCGGCACGACTTTGGTCGTCGCAACCCACGATATCCATCTGTTGAGCAGGGTTTCGGCGGCGCAGTTGATGCGGCTCGAAGGGGGGCGGCTGTCCGATCCTACCGGCGCGCTGAAAAACCCGCCGCGCGAACCGCATATGGGCAAGCCCCGGAAGCCCAGCGCATGACCCTGCCCTTTGCCGCCAGCCCGGCCGAACGCAGGCTGCTCACCGAAGGCCGGCTGTCGGGGCCGATGCCATGGGTAATCGCGATCATGATGTTCCTGACCGTGCTTGCGGCGGCCGGCGGGCTGGCCCTCAACCATGCGGCGCGCAATGTGACGGGCAGTATCGCCCAGCGGATCACCATCCAGATCGTCGAGGCCAATCCCGACCTGCGTGAGCAACAGACGCGCGCGGCCATGGCGGCGCTTTCGGCGATGGAAGGCGTGACGGCGGTCAATCGAGTCCCCGATGCCGAGATCGAGGCGCTGATCGAACCCTGGATCGGCGGGGTCGGCGAGGAAGAGGGGATTCCCGTTCCCACCATGATCGACGCGGACCTTACCGAGGAAGCGCATGACCGGCTCGAAACGGTGGAGGAGGCCATTCTTGCCGCCGCGCCCGCCGCGCGGGTCGACGATCACGCCCAGTTCCTCGCGCCGCTGGCCGGACTGATCGGTTCGCTGACATGGCTTGCCCTTGCCCTGGTGTTGCTGACGGCCAGCGCGCTGGCGGCCTCGGTGATTCTCGCCGTTCGCGCGGCGCTCAACACGCATCGCGGCACGATCGAGGTGCTGCACCTGATGGGTGCGACGGATATCCAGATAGCGCGCCTGTTCCAGCGGCGGATTGCGCTCGATGCCCTGCTCGGCGGCACGATCGGCTTCCTGACCGCGGTGATCGTGCTGCTCTTGCTCGGGCAGCGGATCGGCGCGGTAGGATCGGAGCTTCTCGGTTCGGCGACCCTGCCGCTTCTTGCCTGGCTGCTCCTCATCCTTCTGCCTATCGTCGGAGCGGTAGTGTCGACATTGGTCGCCCGGTTCACCGTGATCGGCGTTCTCAGGAAAATGCTGTAGGGTTGGGCGATGGTGCGGCGTATCCTCTCCCTGATCCTGCTGGTGTGGGCGCTCGGCTTCGCGGTGTTCGTGGTCGGCCTGCCCGGCCCGGCGGCGCCGCAGGAAACGGATGGGATCATCGTGCTGACCGGCGGCGAGAACCGGATCGACCGGGGGATTGCGCTGCTCGAGGCCGGGCAGGCTGAGCGCATGCTGGTCTCGGGCGTCAACCGGACGGTGCGGCCGGTCGAACTGGCCGAGCAAACCGGCGCGCCCGAGCGGCTGTTCGATTGCTGCATCGATCTCGGGCAGGAGGCGGTCGATACGCGCAGCAATGGCCAGGAAGCGGCGCGCTGGGTCCGCGAGAACCGCTTCACCAGCGTCAGGCTGGTCACGACCGACTGGCACATGCCCCGCGCCCGTTTCGAGCTTGTCCGCGAGCTGGACGATGGCGTTTCGCTGCTGGCCGACGCCGTGCCGAGCGATCCCAGTTTCATGCAACTGTTTCTGGAATATAACAAATATCTGCTGCGCCGCGTCAGTGCGATAGTGGGGCTATAGGGCGTCATGGCGGCACTTCGGACGCTCCTTTTTATGCTCCTCTTCTACGGGCTGACCATCCCCTGGGTGATTGCCGCCCTGATCGGCGCGGCGCTCGGCGACCGACCGATGCACAGCGTGATTTTCGGCTGGGTGCGCTTCCATCGCTGGTGCGCGCGCTGGATCCTCGGCATCCGGGTGCGGATCGAGGGCGAGATTCCCGAGGGGCAATATCTGTTCGCCGCCAAGCATCAGGCGATGTTCGAGACGCTCGATTTCCTCAACCTGCTCGATACCCCGGCGCCGGTGCTGAAAAAGGAGCTGACCGCGATTCCGGGCTGGGGCTGGCTGGCGACGCGCTATGGCGGCATCGCCGTCGACCGGGCTGGCGGCGCGGCGGCGATGCGCGCCATGCTGAAACGCACGCGCGCGGTGCTGGCCGATGGCCGATCGGTGGTGATCTTTCCCGAGGGCACACGGGTCCTGCCTGGCGAAACGCCGCCGCTCCAGGCCGGTTTTGCGGGGCTGTACAAGATGTTCGGCCTGCCGGTCGTGCCGATCGCCATCGAAAGCGGGCATGTCTGGCCGCGCAGGGGCTGGATCAAATATCCGGGCGTCGTGACCTATCGTTTTTTCGAACCGATCCCGACCGGCCTGCCGCGCGCTGAGATCGAGGCCCGGGTCCATGCCGAGATCAACAGTCTGGAGAGCGGGAGAGAGTAAGTTGTCAGCGCGCGTCCGACGCCTGACACTCTCCGACCAGCGCTTCGAGCGCTTCGGCCACGCCGCGCGTTTCCCCTTCGGTACCGATCGTGATGCGCAGGCCATGGGCCAGGCCCTGCCCGGGCAGCCAGCGGGTGATATAGCCGCGCTCCATCAGCCCCTCATAGGCGGCCTCCGCGGAGAGCGCGCCTTCGAACAGAACCAGCAGGAAATTCGCTTCGGACGGCACGGCGCTCAGCCCGGCATTGCCCATCGCCGCGATCCGCCCGGCCAGCCATGTGCGCCACTTCGCATTGTGCGCCCGGCTCATGGCGACGAAATCCTGGTCGCCGAGTGCAGCCATGGCGGCCTTTTGCCCGGCGGTGGTGACGTTGAACGGCGCGCGGATCCGGTTCAGCGCATCGATCACGGCGGGCGGGCCATAGCCCCAGCCGATCCGCTCGGCTGCGAGCCCGTAAATCTTTGAAAAGGTGCGGGTTACCAATATGTTTCCGGCATCGCGCGCAAGCGCCAGCGGGGCTGCGGCGCGCTCCGGATCGAGATATTCGGCATAGGCCTGGTCGATTACGAGCAGGCAATCGGTGGGCATGGCGTCATGCAGGCGGGCGATTTCGGCCATGCGCGTATAGGTGCCGGTGGGGTTGTTGGGATTGGCGAGGAAGATCACGCGCGTCCGGGGTGTGATGGCGGCGATCAGCGCGTCGATATCGGTTGCATAGTCGCGGTCGTCCGCCTCGACAGGCGTCGCCCCTACCCTTTGCGCGGCGAGCGGATAGACGCTGAAGCCGTAGCGCACATAGAGGATCTCGTCGCCCAGTCCGGCATAGGCTCCTGCGGCCAGGTGCAGGATTTCGTCCGATCCCGTGCCGCAGATGATCCGCTCTGCCGCGATCCCGTGCAGCGCGCCGATCGCGCCGCGCAGCGCCGCCGATCCGGGATCGGGATAGCGCGCAAGGCTGCCGCGCGCTTCGGCCAGCGCCTCTTCCGCGCGCGGGCTCGTCCCCAGCGGATTTTCGTTCGAGGAAAGCTTGATCGCCGGGGCGTTTGAACCGCCCGTGGAGCGGCCGGGCGTATAGGGCGTCATCGCCGCGATCCAGGGCTTGGGGGTTGGGCCGGTCATGCGGGTGTCGATAGAGGGATTCGGGCGCGGTTCAAAGCGAGATTTGTTTGTCGGACTCAACCTGTCGGTTGAGCGGCGAACTTCCGCAAGGAAGTTTCCGACAAAGGTTTGACAAGCCTGCCCCTCGCGCCCTAGCGCCGCTTTTCTATGGCGGATGACAGCTCCCCCTTTGGCGCCGCGCGTGCGATCACCTTGCCCGGGCCTCTGGCGCTCGATGGTGGGACTTCGCTCGCGCCGGTGGACTTCGCTTATGAGACCTATGGCGTACTCAACGAGAGCCGCTCCAACGCGATCCTTATCTGCCATGCGCTGACCGGGGACCAGCATGTCGCCTCGCAGCATCCGGTAACCGGCAAGCCCGGCTGGTGGGTGCGCATGGTCGGCGAGGGCAAGCCCGTCGATCCCGCGCGCCATTTCATCATCTGCATCAATGTGCTCGGCAGCTGCATGGGCAGCGCCGGCCCGGCCAGCCTGGCAGAGGACGGGCGCCCCCATGCGATGCGCTTTCCCGTCATCACCCTGCGCGACATGGTGCGCGCCCAGGCGATGCTGCTCGATCATCTGGGGATCGAGACGCTGCAGGCGGTGATCGGCGGCTCGATGGGCGGCATGCAGGTGCTCCAATGGGCGGCCTGCTATCCGCAGCGCGTGCGTTCCGCCATCGCCATCGCCACGGCGGCCCGGCATTCGGCCCAGAATATCGCCTTTCACGAAGTCGGTCGGCAGGCAATCATGGCCGATCCCAACTGGCGCGGCGGCGACTATTACGCCGATGGCGAGCCGCCGACCAAGGGCTTGTCCGTCGCCCGCATGGCCGCGCATATCACCTATCTGTCCGAAGAAGGCCTGACCGAGAAATTCGGTCGACGGCTTCAGGCGCGGGATTCGAAAAGCTTCGGCTTCGACGCCGATTTCCAGATCGAAAGCTATCTCAGGCATCAGGGCATCAGCTTCGTCGACCGTTTCGACGCCAATTCCTATCTCTATATCACCCGCGCGATGGACTATTTCGATCTGGCCGAGGAACATGGCGGCCTGCTCGCCAATGCCTTTGCCGGCTCGTCGACCCGCTTTTGCGTGATCAGCTTCGACAGCGACTGGCTCTATCCGACCAGCGAGGCGAAAACGATCGTCCGCGCGCTCAATGCCGGCGGCGCGGAGGTCAGCTTTGTCGAACTCTCCAGCCCCTTCGGCCATGACGCCTTCCTGCTCGATACGCCGGGCCTGAACACGGCGGTGGACGGGTTTCTGAAAGCGGGAGCGGGGGCGTGAATTCAGTGTGTCAGAATTTTCCTGGCGGAAAATCGCCGCACCGGCCCGCACCCCCGCCCGGCC
>JBPOET010000067.1:0-7887 GCA_051251675.1 Parasphingopyxis sp.
CGGTTGTGGATGGAATTGGGGATGGCCCGAGGCTCCAGTTCATGCAGTCGAGCGGTGGGCTCGCCGACGCCCATGCGTTTCGCGGCAAGGATGCGATTCTTTCGGGCCCCGCGGGCGGCATAGTCGGCATGGCCAAGACGGCGGCGCAGGCCGGATACGACCATATCATCGGGTTCGACATGGGCGGAACCTCTACCGACGTATCCCATTTTTCCGGACAGTATGAGCGAACCAACGAAACTGTCGTCGCGGGTGTCCGAATCCGGGCGCCCATGCTGCAGATCCACACCGTAGCTGCGGGTGGCGGGTCGATCTGCGATTTCGATGGGGGCCGGTTCCGGGTCGGTCCGGACAGCGCCGGCGCTGTTCCTGGCCCGGCCTGTTATCGGCGCGGAGGCCCGTTGACGGTCACCGACTGCAATGTGGCGCTGGGCAAGATCAATCCCAAAGCCTTTCCGCATGTTTTCGGTCCCGGTGGCGACGAACCGATCGATCCGGTCATTGTCGCCGAGCGGCTTGCCGAAGTTGCGGCAAAAGTCGAGGCGGCGACGGGCCAGCGCATGGCGGCGGAAGAGATCGCCAGCGGTTTTATCCGTATCGCGGTCGACAATATGGCGAATGCTATCAAGAAGATCTCGATAGCGCGCGGCCATGACGTTACCCATTACACGCTGCAATGCTTTGGCGGGGCCGGCGGCCAACATGCCTGTCTGGTCGCGGACAGGCTCGGTATCGAGCGCGTCCAGATCCATCCGCTTGCCGGAGTGCTGTCCGCCTATGGTATCGGATTGGCCGATGTCACCGTGCTGCGGGAGGTCACGTTCGGCCAGCCGCTTGGGACGGATTTCGACGAGGCCATGGCCGCGCTCTCCGACGAGGCCGAAACGGCCGTGCATGAGCAGGGCGTGGACCGGGGAGACATAGCGCTCACGCAGCGTGCGGCCCTGCGCTACGCGGGCAGCGACAGCACGCTCGAAATCGCGCTTGCGGCGCCGGAAGAGATGCGCAACGCGTTCGAAGTCCTGCACAAAAGCCGTTACGGCTATGTCGACAGCGAGGCCGATGTCATCGTCGAAACGCTTGTCGCTGAGGCGGTTGGCCATACAGACAAAGGATTTGCGGCCGCGCAGCCATCCGCCGATTTGCAGCACCCGCGGCCCGAGGCTGGAGAACCGGGTACGCCGCCGGTCGTCTCCCGCTGCGCAATTGCACCGGGAAAAGCCGTGGCGGGACCAGCGACGATCGTCGAGGATACGGCGACCACCTTTGTCGAGCCGGGCTGGCAGGCCGAGGCGGACAGGCATGGCAATCTGATTCTGACCCGTGCGATCGCGCGGCAAGAGGACGATGCGATAGGCACCCATGTCGATCCGGTGATGCTGGAAATTTTCAACAATCTCTTCATGGCGATCGCCGAGGAGATGGGGGTTGCGCTGCAAAGCACGGCCAGTTCGGTGAACATCAAGGAGCGGCTCGATTTCTCCTGCGCACTGTTCGATGCGAACGGCGCGCTGATCGCCAACGCCCCGCACATTCCCGTCCATCTCGGATCCATGGGCGACAGTATCCGGACGATCATCGAGGCGCGCGGGCCGGGAGAGGATGGGGAACCGGCGGACGGTCGCGGTATCCGGCCGGGCGACGCCTATGTGCTCAACGCGCCCTATCGCGGAGGCACGCATCTGCCTGACATCACCGTTATCATTCCGGTTTTCCATCCGGGCGACGACAGGCCAACCGCCTTTGTCGCGGCGCGGGGGCATCATGCCGATATCGGCGGGATCGCGCCCGGATCGATGCCGTCGAACAGCCGGTCCATTACCGAAGAAGGCGTGTTGCTCGACAATGTCCTGATGGTCGACGAGGGGCGGTTTCTCGAGGCAGAAATGCGCGCCATCCTTAGAGCCGGCGACTGGCCGGCGCGCAACCCGGACCGCAATATCTCCGATCTCAAGGCGCAGCTCGCCGCCTGTACGCGCGGCGCGGAAGAGCTGGTGCGTATCGCGGGCGAATATGGCCGGGATGTTGTGGCCGCCTATATGGATCATGTCCTCGCCAATGCCGAAGAGGCGGTGCGGCGGCTGATCGAGAAGCTGAGCGACGGTGCCTTCACCTATGAGATGGATAATGGCGCGCACGTGTCCGTCACCATCTCCGTCGATCATGAATCCCGCGCGGCGACCATCGACTTTACCGGCACCAGCGATCAGCAGCCCGATAATTTCAACGCGCCCTATTCGATTACGCGCGCCGCCACGCTCTACGTCGTGCGCACGCTGATTGATGACGCAATCCCGATGAACGATGGATGCCTCAGGCCGATCGAGCTGATCGTTCCCGAAGGCTCAATGCTCCATCCGCGCTACCCGGCGGCGGTTGTAGCGGGCAATGTCGAAACGAGCCAGGTCGTCACCGATGCCCTGTTTGCAGCGACGGGCCGGCTCGCACCTTCGCAGGGTACGATGAACAATTTCACCTTCGGCAACGGCACCTATCAATATTATGAAACAATTGCCGGCGGGTCAGGCGCAGGCCTCGATCATGACGGCACCAGCGCTGTCCAGACGCATATGACCAACAGCCGCCTGACGGACCCGGAGATTTTCGAAACCCGGTTGCCCGTGCTCCTTGAGAGTTTTGCAGTCCGCCCCGGTTCGGGTGGCGAGGGAAGGCATCGGGGCGGGGATGGCACGATCCGCCGCGTACGGTTCCTCGAAGCCATGCAGGCGAACATGCTCGCCAACCGCCGCAGTATTCCGCCGCAGGGCATTGCGGGTGGCGGCAACGCAAAGCCGGGTCGCAACTATGTCGTGCGCGTGGATGGCGGCCGGGAAGACTTGCCGGCAACCGCCTCGACGGCGATGGAGCCGGGCGATGTCTATGTGATCGAAACGCCGGGCGGCGGCGGATACGGGGAAAGTGAATGAGTGAGTATCTGGTCCTCTCCGGCATTCTTGTCGTGGTCATCGGCTTCGCGTTGAAGCTTAACCCTCTGCTTGTCGTCACGATAGCTGCACTGGCGACCGGACTGCTTGGCGGGCTCGGACTGGGCGAGGTTATCTCCGCCTTTGGTGCGGCGTTCAACGACAATCGCTATATCAGCGTTGTCTGGATCGTGTTGCCGGTGATTGGCCTGCTCGAGCGTTATGGCCTGCAACAGCGTGCCCGCGCCGTGATCGAGACAATGCGCGGGGCGACGATGGGACGGCTTCTGCTGCTTTATCTTTTCTTCCGCCAGGCAACGGCGGCACTGGGCCTGACATCGGTCGCCGGCCCGGCCCAAACCGTCCGCCCCCTCGTTGCGCCGATGGCCGAGGCCGCAGCGGAAAAAACGCATGGCAGGCTGGATGGGAAGACGCGCGAAAAAGTACTCGGCATGTCCGCAGCGACCGACAATGTCGGCCTGTTCTTCGGCGAAGACATCTTCGTCGCCATTGCGTCGATCCTGCTGATCCAGGGGATATTCCAGACTTACGGCATCGAGCTGACGCCGCTCCAGTTATCGGTCTGGGCGATCCCGACGGCAATCTGCGCCTTCATCATCCATGGCTCGCGCCTGCTCATGTTCGACCGCGCGATAGGGAGACGCGGCAAATGATCACGCTCGACTGGCTCTACATCCTGGCCGGGATCGCCTTCACGCTGTTCGCGCTGCTCAGCGCGTTCGACCGCACCAATGGTAAGCGTTTCGGCAATGCCGCTTTCTGGGGGTTGCTGGCAATCAGTTTCTTCTTCGGCGGATATCTCGGCGATTTTCTCAATGGCGTTCTTGTGCTCCTGCTGGTCGGGCTGGCAGGCGTCGGTGCGTTGGGCCGGGGCGATCCGCCGACCACATCGCTCGAAGAAAGGTTCGGGCTATCCGAGAAGCTCGGCAACAAACTCTTCCTGCCCGCCCTGATCATCCCGATCACCGCCTTTGCCGGCACCATCCTCTACAACTACACCCCGCTCGGCGATTCCGGCCTGTTCGAGGCACGCTGGGTGACGCTGATCCTGCTGGGGCTGGGCGTGCTGATCGCACTTGCCGTCTGCATGGCCTGGCTCCGTCCACCGCTTCTTGCGCCTGTCGACGAGGGCAGGCGGCTGATGGATTCGATTGGCTGGGCCGCCGTGCTGCCGCAGATGCTGGCCGCGCTCGGCGCTGTCTTCGCCCTGGCCGGCGTGGGCGATGTGATCGGGCAGATAGCCGGTGGCATCATTCCCGATGGAAGCATCTTTGTCGCCGTTCTGATCTACGCTCTCGGCATGGCGCTCTTTACCATGGTGATGGGCAATGCCTTTGCCGCTTTCCCGGTCATGGCTGCAGCGATTGGCATTCCGATCCTGGTTCAGGATTACGGCGGCTATGCTCCGGTGATCGGCGCGATCGGCATGCTGGCGGGTTTCTGCGGGACACTGATGACGCCGATGGCGGCGAACTTCAATATCGTCCCGGCGGCGCTGCTGGAACTCAAGGACCAGTACGGCGTGATCCGGATGCAGATATGGACGGCGATCCCGCTGCTGGCCTGCAACATCCTTCTCATCTATTTCCTGGCCTTCTGATGGATACAGATCTCACACCCCGGCTCACGCCAGACCTCGCTGCCAAGTTCGCCCGGATCGCGCTTGGCCATGTCACGCAGCAATATCCGCACAAGCTCGATCATGTGCTGAACGGTCCGGAAGACGCGCAGACGCCCCGGGCGCTGCATCCCATCTTCTATGGTAGTTTCGACTGGCACAGCTGCGTCCATGGCTATTGGATGCTGCTGACCCTGAGGCGGCTTTACCCCGACGCCCCCTTTGCCGCGGCCATCGCAGAATTGGCCGATACGATGCTGACCGAAGAGAAGGTGGCCGGGGAACTCGCCTATCTGGAGCGGGAATATTCGGGCGGGTTCGAGCGGCCCTATGGCTGGGCCTGGCTGCTGGTTTTGCACCGGGAGGCGGCACGGCACACGGACCGCGACTGGGGCGCGAACCTTGCGCCGCTGGCCCGCGAATTCGGCGAGCGTTTCAAGCTTTTCCTGCCCAAACAGGGCTATCCGATCCGCACGGGAACTCATTACAACACCGCCTTCGCGCTGGCGCTCGCGCATAGCTGGGCGGAGGAAAACGACCCTGATCTGCTCAGACTGATCCATGAACGTGCGGGATTCTATTATGGCATGGACCGGGATTGTCAGGCCTGGGAGCCGGGCGGCGACGAGTTTCTCTCTTCCGCGATGATCGAAGCGCTTTGCATGCGCATTGTCCTGGGCAAGGAGGATTTCGGCGAATGGTTCGCGGCATTCCTGCCGCGTCTCGATATCGGGCAACCGGCAAGCCTGTTCACGCCTGCGGTCCCATCGGATCGCAGCGATGGGAAGATCGCGCATCTCGACGGCTGCAATCTAAGCCGGGCCTGGTGCTGGCGGGGCATTGCCGATGCGCTGCCGGAAGAAGGCGCGGCGCAGGCGCACGAACTGGCCGAACGCCATCTTGCGGTCAGCCTGCCGCATGTCGAAGGCGATTATATGGGCGAGCATTGGCTGGCCAGCTTCGCGGTGCTGGCGTTGATGGCTTAGCCGACTAGCCCGCCGTCACTGCCTCAAGCGTTTCCTGCGCTGTCGCCCAGATATCTTCCTGCTCGGCGATCTTTTCTTCCAGCGCAGCACGTTTCACCATGAGTTCGGTCATCGTCGCCTTGGCGAGTTCGCCCTTGGCTTCGTCCGGCGCGAACATCGCATGGTCGATGGCGGACCGTTCCTTTTCGAGTTTCGCGATCAGCGTTTCAGCGTCCTTCGCCGCCTTGCGAAGATTTTGCGTTCTCTTGCGCGCCTCGGCGGCGTCCTTGCGCGCCTGTTTGGCGTTTTTCCGCGCGCCGGTTTTGGTATCGGGAGGCGGTTCGTTCTTGCGGAGAACGAAATCGGTATAATCGTCTATCGATCCGTCATATTCCGTCGCGGTGCCATCGTCGATCAGGACCAGGCGGTCCGCGGTCAGCTCCAGCATGTGCCGATCATGGCTGACGATAACGACGGCGCCGGAATAATCGTTGAGCGCCTGTACCAGCGCCTCGCGGGCATCGACGTCGAGATGGTTTGTCGGCTCGTCGAGGATCAGCAGATGCGGCGCGTCCCGGGTGATCAGCGCCAAGGCCAGCCTTGCGCGCTCCCCGCCCGAAAGCTTGCGAACCTCCATGATCGCCTTGTCGCCGGAAAAGCCGAAACGGCCGAGCTGTGCGCGCACGGCGCCGGGCTTCGCATCGGGCATGACGCGGGTCATATGGTCGAGCGGAGTGTCGCCGCCGTCGAGTTCCTCGACCTGATACTGGGTGAAATAGCCGACCCGGGTCTTGCCCGATACGGTGACTTCCCCATCCATGGGATCAAGCTGACCGGCGATCAGGCGCGCCAGCGTCGTCTTGCCATTGCCGTTGCGGCCGAGAAAGGCGATCCGGTCTTCCGGGTCGATGCGGAGCGATAGACGGGAGAGGATCGGCTTGCCTTCCTCGTAGCCGACCGATGCGTCCTCGAGCAGGATCATGGGCGGTTTCATCTCGCCGGGGCTGGGAAAGCCGAACACCAGGGTCGGGTCTTCCACCGCGGCTTCGACCGGGGCCATGCGCGCGAGCGCCTTCATCCGGCTCTGCGCCTGTTTGGCGGCATGGGCCTTGGCGCGCCAGCGATCGACAAAGGCCTGCAGCTTGTCGCGCTCGGCCTGCTGTTTGGCGCGGATACCGGCGGCCTGCGCCGCCTGTTCGGCGCTCTGCCGCTCGAACGCGTCATAGCTGCCCGGGTAGAGCCTGGTCCTGCCGCCCTGGAGATGCAGGATATGGTCGACTACCTTGTTCAAGAGGTCGCGCTCATGGCTGATGACAAGCATCGTCCCGCGATAGTCGCGCAGGAAATTCTCCAGCCAGAGCGTTGCCTCCAGATCGAGATGGTTCGACGGCTCGTCGAGCATCAGCATGTCGGGCTCGACGAACAGCAGCGCGGCCAGCGCGACGCGCATCCGCCAGCCGCCCGAAAAACTTTCCAGCGGCCGAGCCTGCATTTCCTCATCGAAACCCAGGCCGCTGAGAATGCGGGCGGCGCGCGCGGGCTCGGCATGGGCGTCCATCGCGTTCAGCCGCTCATGGATATCGCTGATCCGCTGCGGATCGGTGGCCGCTTCGGCTTCTGCGAGCAGCGTTTCGCGCTCCGTATTGGCGGCAAGCACGGTTTCCAGCGGCGATTGCCGGCCAGCGGGGGCCTCCTGCGCCAGATAGCCAATCCGCGTGCCCTTCGGCATGTCTATCGACCCGTCGTCATGCTCGAGCTGGCCGGTCAGTGCGCGCATGAGCGTCGATTTGCCGGCGCCGTTGCGTCCGATCAGGCCGATCTTCGCGCCGGGCGGCAGCGCAGCTGTCGCGCCGTCGAGAATCACCGTGCCGCCGAGGCGAACTTTGATGTTGCTGAAATTGATCATCGCGGCGCCGCCTATACGGAAAATCGGCGCCTGGCCACATCGCTGTGATGCAATTCCCGAACCCGCCCCATGCAAATAAAGCTTGCTCCCGGCGGCCAACAGGCCAAGGGGGCGCCATGCCCTTTTCAAAACTGCCCCCTTTGCTCGCCGAAGCCCTGGCTGCGCGCGACTATGACAACCCCACGGCGGTCCAGGCCGCGGTCCTCGAATCCGAAGCGGAAGGCCGCGACCTGCTCGTTTCCGCCCAGACGGGTTCGGGCAAGACGGTCGCGTTCGGCCTTGCCATGGCACCGCTCCTGCTGGGCGAGGACGGCAGGGCAGCGCAATCGCGCCTGCCCTTGGCGCTGGCGATCGCGCCGACGCGCGAACTGGCCCTGCAGGTCAGCCGTGAGCTGGGCTGGCTCTACGGCAAGGCCGGCGCGCGAATTGCGACCTGCGTCGGCGGTATGGACG
>JBPOET010000068.1:0-7827 GCA_051251675.1 Parasphingopyxis sp.
GCTTAATGACGAGATGCTCCGCGCGATGCGGCTGGTCGTCGACACCGGGCTTCATTCGAAGGGTTGGACCCGTGAAGAATCGATTGCCTATATGCTCGCCAATTCAGGGATGACCAATGTCGAGGCCACTTCGGAGGTCGAACGCTATATCGCCATTCCGAGCCAGGCCCTGGCCTATAAGGTTGGCGCTCTCACGATTCAGGCCTTGCGCGCGCAAGCCGAAGAAGCACTTGGCGATAATTTCGACATTCAGGGCTTCCACGCGCAGGTGCTTGGTACCGGCGCACTGCCTATGGCGGTGCTGGAAACGAAGATCTACGACTGGATCGAAGCCAATGGCGGCGAACGCCCCAGCGGCGTCGATCTGATGGCCGTGCACGGTTCGGCCGACTGATTGGGACGGCCCCGGCGGTCAATAGTCGTCGGGGCCGAGCTCGCTGTCGAGATCGCGCGGTCGGACGAAGCGGAGAAGCTTCCCCGTTCCTGGCGCCAGATCTTCCCAGCTTTCCACATCGAATTCCATTTCGGCGAGGCTGCAGGTCGGGAATTTTTCCTCGACCTCTGCCCGCGCCGTGTCGCCCTTGCTGTCCGGTACGAGCAGCAAAACCAGATCCTCAAGCCCCGAATTATGACCCGCGAGCAGAAGTGAACCGATGCTGTCATCCACCTCATGCACAATATCGAGCAATGTCATGTTGGAGGCGAGATAAACGCGGCGGTCCCATTTGGGTTCGATCGCTTCACCATAGCCCTTGGCCACGCTCTCCAGCGTTTCGACAACCCGGACGGCTGGTGACGCGATCGCGGAATCGAACAGCACGCCCTCTTCCTGCATATGCTCGCCCATCGTGGCTGCGGCGCGTTTGCCTTTGGCATTGAGGGGGCGGTCGAAATCGCGTTCGACGGGATCGTCCCAGCTCGACTTGGCGTGACGCAAGAGGATCAGGCGCTTCATTTACTCTCCATGGCACTTGAATTTGCAACCTGTTGCCCGATTTCAGCGACAGAAGAAAGGCGTGCGGATACGCGGGCAACGGCTTCGTCGAGAGGGACGCGCGACACGGCCGTCCCTTCCGGGAAAGCCGTCAGCAGGCGAGAGGGTGTCGCCGCCGACAAAAGTACGAACATGCCCGCATCGTCCCTGCGGCGAATCAAACGCCCAAAGGCCTGAGCCAATCGCGCGCGTACGACCCGGTCGACATAGGCGTTGCCGCCATTGGCCAGTTTTCGTGCGGCATGGAGGACGGTCGGGCGCGGCCAGGGTA
Source organism: Parasphingopyxis sp. (assembly GCA_051251675.1). Lineage (GTDB taxonomy): Bacteria > Pseudomonadota > Alphaproteobacteria > Sphingomonadales > Sphingomonadaceae > Parasphingopyxis. Next base: position 1,266 of record JBPOET010000068.1, read on the forward strand.
CGGTCTCCAGCACAACAAGGCGCAGCGAGTCGCCCGGCACATCGACGCCGTCCCTGAGAGCGTCCGTACCCAGCAGGGAGGCATGCGCATCATCGCGGAAAATATCGATCAGCGTGCCGGTGTCGATGGGATCGACATGCTGGCTGTACAGGGGAAGGCCGTTGCGCGCGAGGCGGTCGGCGATCCGCGCATGGACGGCCTTCAGCCGCGCAATCGCCGTAAACAGGCCTAGCGTTCCGCCATTGGCGGCTTCCATCAGCCGGGCATAGGCGCCCGCCAGCGCAGGAAGATCGCCCTTTTTCAGATCGTTGACGATCAACACTTCGCTATTGCGCTCGTAATCGAACGGGCTTGCAGCTTCGAACCGCGCTGGCGCGAAATCCAGGTGCCGCGCTCCCGCACGCGTCTCGGCAGAAACCCAGTCCTCTCCGCCTTTCAGGGTTGCCGATGTGACGATCAGGCCATGTGCGGGCTTGATCACGGTTTCGGCCAGCGGCTTGGTCGGGTCGAGCCAGTGGCGATGCAGGCCGATATCATATTCGCGTCCGTCAAAACGGTCGATGGCCAGCCAGTCAACAAAGTCGGGATCCGCAGGGCCGCCCAGCCGCGCAAGGAGCGAAATCCACGCGGTCAGCATCTGACCGCGCGCCATCAGGCCCATCATCGCGCCTTCGATCCGAGCACGCGCCTGGGTGTCCAGCCAGTCGGGGGCGTCTTCGAGCACGGCCTCCAGCCGCTGGCGTAGAATGGCCAGCGGGCGATGCAGCGCTTCCAGCGCCTCCGCGGCCACTCCTACGGCGGCGATCAGCGCGCCGTCCAGCTCGGCCGCTTCCGTCTCGAGCCCATAGCCGGCATCCTGCGCACTGGCCCGGGCGAAGACCGTACCGCGCACGGCGGCGAGAAGTTTTTCGATCGGCCCCAGCGGCATGCCCTCGGCGATCCGGCCGAGCCAGCCATCGCCCGGCAACGCGGATGCCGCTGCTCTGGCCGCCTCGATGGCTTCGCCGCCCGCCTGGTCATAGGAGGCGACATCCATGAGCCGGGCGGAAAGGCCGCGCCGCCGGCCGCGATGCTTGCCCTCGGGGCCGATAATCCAGCGCCTGAGTTCAATCGCTTCCTGCCCGGTCAGCGCGGCGGAGAAGGTGGAATCGGCGGCATCGAACAGGTGATGCCCCTCATCGAAGACAATCCGCGTCAGCGCCGAACTGTCTTCCCGGCGCCGTTCGGCCATGATCATCACCAGCGCATGGTTCGCGATGACAAGGTCCGCGCCTTCGGCTGCGCGGGCCGAGCGTTCGATGAAACATTTGCGATAGTGCGGACAGCCGGCATAGACGCATTCGCCGCGCCGGTCGGTAAGAGCGGTGGCGCCCGCACGGCGGAACAGGGTTGTCAGCCAGCCCGGCAGATCGCCGCCGACCATGTCGCCATCCTTGCTGTAGGCCGCCCAGCGCGCGACGAGCTGGGCCAGCACCGCTGCCCGCCCGGCAAATCCGCCCTGCAGCGCATCTTCCAGATTGAGCAGGCAGAGATAATTTTCGCGGCCCTTGCGAACCACGACTTTTGCGCGCCGCTCGGCGGGATCGGGAAACAGCTTCTCGGTTTCGCGGTCGAGCTGGCGCTGTAGCGCCTTGGTATAGGTCGAAAGCCAGACCGCGCCGTCGGCTTCCTCCGCCCAGAGCGATGCCGGTGCCAGATAGCCGAGTGTTTTTCCTATCCCGGTTCCGGCTTCCGCGATCAGCATGTTCGGCTTGTCGGCGGCCGGGCGCGGTCTGAAGGCGCGGGCGGCTGCGCGGGCATAGTCGCGCTGTCCCTCCCGCCGTTCGGCGTCGGTTCCGACCAGATTTTCGAGCCTGTCGATCGTGCGGCCCTCGTCCAGCGTCACCGTGCGCGGCTCGGGCCGGGGCGGCTGGTCCTCCCATTCCGGAAGCCGCGAGAAGAGCCAGCGTTCGGCTTTGTCCGGTTTGGCGATCCGTTCCGCCACGGCCGCCGCCCAGGGCCAGCGCAGCCGGAACAGGCTTTGCGCGGCGCTCCAGGCGCCCTCGCGCTCGCCCCATTTCTCCCACTGCAGTGTATCGAGCAAATGCCGCGCCGCTTCGAGCAGCAGCATCGCCGCATCTTCGTCGCTCTGGGGGACGGTCAGGCCAAGTGTCCGGGCGATACCGGCCGGCGTCGGTACGGTGAAACGCGCCGGGTGAACAAAGGCAAACAGCTCGAGAAGGTCGAGGCCGGAAAGTTCCGGATAACCCAGCCGCTGGCCGGTCATCGGCGCGTTCAGCAGGATCATCGGTGTTTCGGCAGCAGCCGCGATCGCCTCGCCGCGCCCGCTTTCACGGATCTCGCCATCGGGCGACGCTATCCAGATCCCGCCATGGGTGGCGTGAAGGGCGCTATAGGGGAGCGGGTCCATGTGCGTCTCATCGCGCACGGGGAACGAAAGGGCAACAAGGCTGCCGCCGGCTTTGACTTTTCCTATACGAGCGGACTTGCGCGTCCTGCGCGGTGATGCAGCATGGCGTCCAGCATGGTCAGGGCGCGCCCGAGCCGGTCCCGGTCGAGGCTGCCGCCGATGGACAGGCGAACGGCGCGTTCGCCGCCGCCCGGGACAGCGCTAAAGGCTTCGCCGGACACAACCGAGACGCCCAGCGGCTGCAGGGCGTTCACCAGCTCGAAGGGCGATGTCCCTTCCTTCACCGGAATCCAGAGATGATAGCCTGCGCGCGCTGCCCGGTAGCTGCCCGGCGGAAGGATGCCGGCGACAATCTCCTGCCGGGCCAGGCACTCGGTCCGAATTTCGTTCACCAGCTCCCGCCAGCTTCCGTCGAGCAGCCATTGCGTACATGCGGCCATGTTCAGCGGCGGCGGCATGATTGTCGTTTCATGTGCATCGGCTGTCAGGAGCAGGGCTTCCCGAAGCGTAGGCGCCCGCAGATAGGCGATCCGCAAAGCCGGCGAGATAATCTTGGAGAGGCTGCTGACATGCCAGGTCCGTTCGGGCGCAAGCTGGGCGAATGCGGGCGGCCTGTCGCTTGCGAGGCTGCAATAAGGTGCATCCTCTATGATCGCGACATCGTGCTTGCGGGCAATGGCTACGATCCGTTCTCGCCGGTCTTGGGGCAGAGTAGCGGTTGTCGGATTGTCATTTGTCGGCACGACGTAAACGGCGCGAATGTCCGAATCTGTACAGGCCCGGATGAATGAGTCCGGGTCGATGCCATGTTCGTCCGCTGCAAGGGGTTCGATGTGCAGCTTTCGCCGTCTGCATATGGAGAGCCAGCCGGGATAGACGGAGGGTCCGCAACATACGGTGTCCCCCTCTTCCAGGAGCGAGTTGGCGATGGCGTGGAGGCCGGTTTGCGCGCCGCTGACGACAAGAACCGTGTCTTCGGATGTATCGATGCCCTGTTCGGAAAGCCACGCGGCGCCTGCGCGGCGATCCTCCGGTGCCCCGCCGCTGGGCTGATATTGCAGCCGATTGGCCGCGGCTTCGCCCTGCAATATGCTCTGAACGGCGGCCGAATAGCGATCAGCCAATGAGCTGTTCGCCGGAATGGGCGGGAGGTTCATCCCGGTGTCAAAGGGCGCAATTTCCGCCGATATAGAGGGGTTTGTGGCATCCCGGACGAAGCTGCCGCGCCGGCCCGCCGCATCGATCAGGCCCAGCCTGCGCGCCTCGGAATAAGCGCGCGTCACCGTGCCCAGGTCAACGCCCAGCGTTTCGGCAAGGTCCCGCTGCGGAGGCAGCCGGTCTCCCGGGCGCAGCCGTCCGCTCTCGATATCGTGTGCCAGCGCGTCGCTTATCGACAGATATATCGGCCCGCCATGGGCGGCTATTTCGGGGACCCATTTTTGTCCGGATGATTGCATTGACTTTGTATGCATACAAAACACATATGAGGCAAGCCTGCGAATCGCAGCGCGATGCTTGAACCAATGCGAGGTGCGTTATGTCCGACGCGAAATTCGATCCGGACGAAAAATTGCAATGGATCCTCCACTGCGGCTGGAAAAATCGCTGCCCGCATTGCGGCGAAGGCAAGATGTTCTACCGGTGGCTGAAACTGATCGACACATGCCCGGTGTGCGGGCTCAACTATAATTTCGCCGCTCCGGATGACGGGCCAGCATTCTTCTCCCTGTGCATCGTTGCCTTCCCGCTGATCTTCTTCGTGGTCTGGATCCAGATTGCGTTCAATCCGCCGATCTGGGTGCATTTTCTCACTTCCGTCCCGTTCATGGTGATCGGCTGTATCGTGCCGCTGCAGCTGATAAAGGGGTGGCTGGTGGCCTCGCAATATGTGAACAAAGCCCAGGAAGCCGGCACCGCCAAGATCTGGGGGGATTTGCATGCCAAGGCGGAGAATGAGGAGCGTTAGGTGGCGAAACCTGCGCGCATCATGCGGCAATGTCCGCACGTCCGCTTCCTGAACATTCCGGCGCTTGTGGGGAGTTCCCCCTCTCTGCTCTTTCCGCTAAAGCCCCGCCGATGAACGACAGCTCCACATCTTCCGCCCTGCGCGCCGCAGCCCTCACCTCCAAGGCCTGGCCCTATGAGGAGGCGCGCAAGCTGTTGAAGCGCTATCCCGAGGGCAAGCCGGACGGGTCGCCGATACTCTTCGAAACCGGCTATGGGCCCAGTGGCTTGCCCCATCTTGGTACATTTCAAGAGGTTGCACGAACCGAAATGGTTCGCCATGCCTTTTCGGAGCTTAGCGACGCGCCGACCAAGCTCATCGCCTTTTCCGACGATATGGACGGCATGCGCAAGGTTGCCGAAAATCTGCCCAACCGCGATATGCTGGCCGAACATCTGGACGAGCCCCTTTGCCGTGTGCCCAATCCTTTCGACACCGATCATGAGAGTTTCGCCGCGCACAACAATGCGATCCTGTGCGAATTTCTCGATCGTTTCGGTTTCGACTACGAGTTCATGGCTTCTTCGGAGTGCTATCATTCTGGGCGGTTCGACGATTCGCTTCGTCTCGTTCTTGCGCGCTATGGCAAGATCATGGACGTCATGCTGCCGACACTTGGTGAGGAACGGCGCGCCACCTATTCGCCCGTGCTGCCGATTTCGCCGATTAGCGGCAAGGTGCTGCAAGTGCCGGTCGAAGTTGTGGATGCCGATGCCGGACTGGTTCGTTTTGTCGATCCAGCTTCGGGCAAAACGATCGAACATTGTATTTTGGGGGGACAGGCCAAGCTGCAGTGGAAAGTCGATTGGGCGCTGCGCTGGACAGCGCTTGGCGTCGATTATGAAATGGCGGGCAAGGACCTGATCGATTCGGTCACGCAGAGTTCGAAGATTACGCGCGTCTTGGGCGCAAAACCGCCCGAGGGATTCAATTACGAGCTCTTCCTCGACGAGAATGGCCAGAAAATCTCGAAGACCAGGGGCAATGGCGTGACCATCGACGAATGGTTGACCTACGCGCCCGAGGAATCGCTGAGTTTCTATATTTATCGCGATCCGAAAAAGGCGAAACAGCTGAGCTTCGGGGTGATCCCCAAGGCGGTGGACGAATATCACCGCTTCCTGGGCGCCTATCCGGATCAGCCGATCGAGCAGCGGCTGCCGAACCCCGTGCACCATGTTCACGCCGGCAACCCGCCCTTGCCGCGCATGCCGATCAGCTTTGCGCTGCTCCTCAACCTGGTTGGCGTGGCGAGCACCGACGACAAGGATCTGATCTGGGGCTTTGTCCGGCGTTACGCGCCCGAGGCCAGCCCGGAAAGCCATCCCGAGCTCGATGCGCTGATAGGCCATGCCCTTGCCTATTTCCGCGATTTCGTCGCCGACACGCTGGAGCGGCGCGCGCCGGATACTCGCGAAGCGGCCGCGTTGCGCGATCTGGATGAGGCGCTTGCGGCAATGTCGGATGACGCCGATGCGGAGACGATCCAGAATGCCGTGTTCGAGATCGGCAAACGGCACGAATTCGAGCCGCTGCGCGATTGGTTCAAGGCCCTGTACGAAACGCTTCTGGGTACGAGTCAGGGCCCCCGCATGGGCAGCTTCGCGGCGCTCTATGGTATCGACAATGTGCGTACGCTGATTGGCGAGGCTTTGTCGGCGACCGCCGACTAGGTCTGGCTCATCAGTCCGCCTGGGCGGGAAGGGCGGGGCTTATTCGGCAAGCGCGTCGGCGAGATCGCTCCTGAGCGTTTTCAGTCCGGCGAGCAGATCCGGTGGGAGGCGAGCCTCACCGGTTTCCGATTTTGCAGGCGCGGATCCGCGCTCTTCGGTCTTGCCCGCCAGCACCTTCTGCACGCCGCGGATCGTATAGCCGTCCTCGTTGAGCAACCGGTTTATGCGTTCGACAAGGGCCACATCTTCGGGCCGGTAATAGCGGCGATTTCCCGCCCGCGTCAGCGGTTGGAGTTGCGGGAAACGGGTCTCCCAATAGCGCAGGATATGCTGGGCGACGCCAAGCTGGCTGGAAAGTTCTCCGATAGTGCGAAAGGCTTCTGCGTCCTTTGCCATCAGATCGGTATTCAGCGTCCCTGGGCGATTGTTTCGCGCATCGACTGGCTGGCCCGGAATGTCAGCACGCGGCGCGGT
>JBPOET010000069.1:0-7824 GCA_051251675.1 Parasphingopyxis sp.
ACCCTATATGACGACCCGGGAACGCGGTACGGGTCTGGGCCTCGCCATCGTGAAAAAGATTGTCGAGGAGCATTTCGGCACGATTGCATTTTCCGACAGGAAAGAGGGCGGAACCTGCGTCCGCGTCACTCTTGATACGGCAGCGCTCGCTCCGCTCAAGGATAGTACGCCGAGCGCATCCGATGAAGGGGACCGCCTGTTCCAACTAACGCGTAACGATGAGGAGGCGCGCTGATGTCACTCGATATTCTGGTGGTCGATGACGAGGCCGATATTTGCGATCTTGTCGCCGGGGTCCTTGAAGATGAAGGCTATGAAGCGCGAACGGCGCGCAGCAGCGATGCCGCGCTCGCCGCGCTTGAGGAACGCCGTCCGTCGCTTGTCCTGCTGGATGTATGGCTCCAGGGCTCCAAGCTCGATGGACTTGAGCTTCTGGACGAGATCAAGCAACGGGATCCCAGCATTCCCGTGCTGATGATTTCCGGCCATGGCAATATCGATACGGCCGTCGCCGCCATCCGCCGAGGCGCCGTCGATTTTATCGAAAAACCGTTCGAGGCCGAGCGGCTGCTGCACCTGGTGGCGCGGGCGACGGAGACGGACCGGTTGCGCCGCGAGAATGAATCGCTGAAGGCCCGGATCGGCGAAGAAGACGAGCTCACGGGTAATTCCAGCGCGATTAACAGTGTGCGGGCCACATTGAAGCGGGTCGCGGGAACAGGGAGCCGGGTGCTTATCACAGGCCCTGCCGGTGTCGGGAAAGAAGTCGCTGCGCGGCTGCTCCACAGCTGGAGCGGGCGCGCAAAGGCGCCTTTCGTCGTGGTCAGCGCGGCCCGTATGACGACCGAGCGCGTCGAAGAAGAATTGTTCGGTACCGAAGATGAAAACGGCCCGCGCCCCGGCCTTCTCGAACAGGCGCATGGCGGTACGCTTTTTCTCGACGAGATCGGCGACATGCCTCTGACCGCCCAGGGCCGTATCTTGCGTGTCCTTACCGACCAGCGCTTCAACCGGATCGGCGGCCAGCGGCTCGTAAATGTCGATGTGCGGGTGATTTCGGCGACGGCCCGCGATCTGGAGACGGAGATCGCCGAAGGGCGGTTCCGCGAAGATCTGTTTTACCGGCTCAACGTCGTCCCGGTTCATCTTCCGCCGCTCGCGGAACGCCGGGAGGATATCCCGCCTTTGGTGGAGCATTTCGCGGCGCGCTATGCGGCAGAGCGGCGCGTTCCCAATCCCGGGATTTCCGACGAAGCGATTGCGGCCATGCAGGCCTATGAATGGCCGGGCAATGTTCGCCAACTGCGCAATATTGTCGAACGCACCATCATCCTTGCGCCCGGTGACCGTATCGAGCGGATCGATGTCGATATGCTGCCGTCGGAGATACTGGAGGACCAGATGCAGATTGCGCCGGACAAGGGCGCAAGGGCGATCATGGGAACGCCGCTCCGCGAAGCGCGCGAGACCTTCGAGCGCGAATATCTGCGCGTTCAGATCAGGCGTTTTTCGGGAAATATTTCCCGCACGGCGACCTTTATCGGCATGGAGCGCTCGGCTTTGCATCGCAAGCTCAAAACTCTGGGCCTCAATGAGAATAAGAAAAACAACAACTGATTGAAGTAGGGGGGCTTCCAACCTACATTTGCAGGCGAGGCGGGTCGCCGCCTTGTCGAACAGACGTCGATCAACGATGCCCAGCGGGCCACGACCCGCCAAGAACCGGAGGCCGCGATATGGCTGAAAAGGTCAATATACTCCAGGATTTGTTTCTCAACACATTACGCAAAGGCAAAACGCCCGTCACGATGTTCCTCGTCAAGGGCGTGAAGCTACAAGGCGTGATTACCTGGTTCGATAATTTCTCGGTCCTGCTGCGCCGCGATGGCCAGTCACAGCTTGTGTACAAGCACGCGATTTCGACGATCATGCCTGGCTCTCCCATGAATATGGAAGAAATCGAAGAGGCATATGCCGAAGACAAGCGCGGGACCTTGCTACAGGAAATCTTTCTCAACGCCGTGAAGCGCGAACGCGATCCGGTGACGATGTTTCTCGTCAATGGCGTGATGCTGCAGGGCGAAGTTGCGGCGTTCGATCTGTTCTGCTTGATGCTCAATCGGGACGGCCAGTCACAGCTTGTGTACAAGCACGCGATCTCGACGATCCAGCCGGCGAATGCCATCGATCTTGGCAGCGCAGATCCCGACGCCCAGCCTTGAGCGTTTTCGACCGCGACGAAACTGACGGATTTGCGCGCGGCGATCGCGCGCTCATCGTATTTCCCGACTTTGGACGCGATGACGGCCGCGACAGTGACGCCCGGCTCGAAGAGGCGGCCGGGCTTGCCGAAGCGATAGGGATCGAAGTTGTCGAGAAACGCGCTGTGAAAATGCGCCAGGTGCGCCCGGCGACACTGTTCGGAAAAGGGCAGGTCGGGCAGCTGGCAACCGAGACGCGGCTTGCAAAGGCGGATCTGGCAATCATCGACGCTGCCTTGACACCTGTTCAGCAAAAGAACCTTGAAGATGAACTCAAGGTCAAGGTGATCGATCGCACCGGGCTGATTCTGGAGATTTTCGGCGAACGCGCCGCCACCGCGGAAGGGCGGTTGCAGGTGGAACTCGCCCATCTCGACTATCAGGCCGGCCGGCTCGTGCGAAGCTGGACCCATCTCGAGCGGCAGCGGGGCGGATTCGGATTCCTTGGCGGCCCCGGTGAAACCCAGATCGAGGCCGACAGGCGCATGATCCGGGATCGAATGGCAAAACTGCGCAAGGAACTCGAGCAAGTGCGCCGCACGCGCAGTTTGCACCGTGCCCGGCGGAAAAAGGCGCCCTGGCCCGTTATCGCGCTTGTCGGCTATACAAACGCAGGAAAATCTACGCTTTTCAACAAGATGACCGGCGGTGACGTCATGGCGGCAGATTTGCTGTTCGCTACGCTCGACCCGACCATGCGGGAAATTTCACTACCCGGGCTCGATAAGGCGATCCTGTCCGACACCGTGGGATTCGTATCCGATCTGCCGACCCAGCTCGTGGCGGCGTTCCGGGCCACTCTGGAAGAGGTGAATGCGGCCGATCTGATCGTCCATGTCCGCGATATTTCTCATGGCGACAGCGATGCACAATGCGCCGATGTCGAGTTGGTGCTCAGGGAAATCGGCGCGCGCGACGGGGAGGGGAGCGCTCCGCTGATCGAGGCCTGGAACAAGATCGATGCTCTCGATGAGGCAGCGCGTGAGCAATTATGCAATGCGGCGGCAAGGCGGGACGATGTTGTCGCCGTATCGGCGCTGACCGGGGAGGGGATCGAAGAGCTGCGTGTGCTGATCGCCGAGCAGCTCGATCGCGGAAGCAGCGTTCACGATGTAGAGCTGAAGGTCTCCGACGGTGAAAATCTTGCCTGGCTGCATCGCAACGGAAGCGTTTTAAATCAGACGGTTGATGGTGAAGTCATGCAAATATCTGTCAAATTGTCCGCGATCGACTGGGCGCGGTTTCACGATCGTTTGACCGCTACCTGATCCTCGTCGTTTTTTGCGGCGTCCCACAGCGCCTCCATGGCGTCGAGCGAAAGCGCGGGAAATTCTGCGCCCGCACGGTCTTCCATGAAGCGAAAGCGCCGTTCGAACTTGGCATTGGCCGCCCGAAGCGCGGCTTCGGGGTCAATGTCCAAATGCCGCGCCCAGTTGACGACTGCAAAAAGCAAATCTCCAATTTCATCAATGCGTTCCGAATCGTTCTTCGCACATTCGATTTCGGCAATTTCTTCGGCGACCTTCCTTCTCGGACCAGTCGAATCCGGCCAATCGAATCCGGTGCGCGCCGCGCGTTTCTGCAGTTTTTCCGCGCGGAGCAGGGCGGGGAGGGCCGTCGCCACCCCGTCCAGCGCGCTGGCGCCGCCCTTTTCCGCCCTTTCCGCCGCCTTGATGGCCTCCCAGCCAGGCCCGGTCTCGCCATTGCCGGCTTCCGGGCCGAAAACATGCGGGTGGCGGCGGACCATTTTGTCGGAAATGCCGTCGAAAATGTCGGCCAGCGTGAAATGTCCCAGTTCCTCGGCCATCCGCGCATGAAAGACGACCTGGAGTTGCAGATCGCCAAGCTCGTCCTTGAGCGCATCCATATCGCCGCGTTCGATCGCGTCAGCGACCTCATAGGCTTCCTCGATCGTGTATGGCGCGATCGACGCAAAATTCTGCTGTACATCCCATGGACAGCCCGTCTCCGGGTCGCGCAACCGCTGCATGATCGCCGCCAGGCGTGAAATCCGGTCGCCGAGGCCATCCTCGGGTCGAGAGGGGCATTTTAGATCCATGGATGCTTTATCCCGATAATATACATTATGTTAAATTATATGGGCTTCGCGGCCTCGAGTCCCCGTCAATTCCATGGCCTGCTGTTTAGCGGTTCGCGGTCTCACGGCTCAAGGACCAGCCAATCGCCTTCCACGCTCCAGCTCGACAGCGATGACAGGAAGTTCATGCCCAGCACATTGGTACCGCCAAACTCTTCGGCGATGACAACCGGCATGTTCTCACGCCGGATCGTGCCCACGATAAGTGTACGGGCTTCCGCGCGGTCCGCTGAAATCGCTCCATTGGCGGTGTTCAGGATCATTGGATAGCCGTAACCGGGCTCGACGTCCGATCGCAGCGCAGCGCCGACCGACAATGCGGTTACCGTCGCGCCGCTGTCGATCAGGAACCGTTCCTCATTGCCATTGATGCTGACATCGACCCAGAAATGCCCATCCGGCGATTTGCGGATGTGCAACGCTTCGCCCTCGGCCACGGTTTCCGGCGGGCTGATTTCATACCAGACTCGTTGGCCGAAAGCCTTGATATCGTTGCGAAATGCGTAGATTGTAAGGCCAATCGCGAAGATCGCGACCCAGGCCAGCGCCATTTTGGCGGCCTGCCCCATGGGTATCCGTCGGCTGAGCAGCGCGCTGACGACGATGACCAGCATGACAACCGCCCAGACCAGATCGATGCCCTGGCCTTCGGTCATCCCAGATCGACTTCCAGGCCATCATAGGCCGGCTCCACATTGGGCGGCAGCTCGTCGCAAAGCGTCTGATAGTCCATGCTGTGATCCATATGGGTGAGTATAGCCCGTTTCGGCCGGGCTTTGGCAATCCATTCGAGCGTCTGGGCCAGATGCGGATGGGTTGGATGCTCGCGGCGCCGCAGGGCGTCGACAACCCAGACGTCCACCCTTTCCACGCATTTGAAGGCCATTGCCGGCAGCGCGGTGAAATCGGTCGTATAGGCGATGCTCTTGCCGCCATGTTCGAAGCGCAGAGCCGCAGAGCTGATCGTCCCGTGCGGCATATCGGCTGCACTCACCGTCACACCGCTCAGCATCACCCTGTCGGTCAGCGCCATGCCTTGCGCGTAGGACGGATACGGACCCACACCCTTGAAGGCAAAATCGAACCGCTGCTGCAATTCGCGGAGCGTCCTTGGCCGGGCAAGGCATGGGATCGGGCCGCCCAGCGCAAAATAGAGCTGCCTCAGATCGTCGATGCCGTGGCAATGATCGGCATGTTCATGCGTCCAGATCACATGATCGATCTTCTTCACATTCGCATCGAGCAATTGCTGGCGGATGTCCGGCCCGGTGTCGACAAGGATGTTCGCGGCATTGGACGAGACCATGATCGAGGATCGCATGCGCCGGTTTTTCGGGTTGCCGGGATCGCAAGCGCCCCAGTCATTGCCGATGCGCGGAACGCCCGACGACGTGCCGCATCCAAGAATACGCAGCTTCACGCGGCGGTCTTGTCAAACAGGGTATGGAAATTGCGTGTCGTATAGGCACCGAGCTCTTCAACCGTTTCACCGCGCAGATCGGCCAGAAAGGCTGCTGTATCGACGACGAAAGCCGGTTCGCAGGGTTTCCCGCGATTGGGCACCGGAGCGAGAAAGGGAGAATCAGTTTCGATCAACAGCCGGTCTTTTGGCAGGGCCGCGGCCGTCGCCTGCAGGTCCCTGGCATTTTTGAACGTCACGATACCGGAAATCGAGATGTAGAAGCCGAGATCCAGCGCGGTATCAGCGAATGCCTGACTGGCGGTGAAGCAGTGGATCACGCCTTTGTACGGCCCCTTCCCCATCTCGTCGGCCAGGATTTCGGCAGTGTCTTCTTCGGCATCGCGCGTATGGACAATCAGCGGCAATCCGGTTTCCCGGCAGGCGGCAATATGCGTGCGAAAGCTACTTTTCTGCCGCTCGCGGTCGGAATGTTCATAATAATAGTCGAGACCGGTTTCGCCGATCGCGACGACCCTTGGATGGCCGGATTTCGCGATCAGCTTCGCCGTATCGATATCGGGATGGGCGTCTGCTTCATGCGGATGAATGCCGACCGACGCCCATATATCGGGCGCGCTTTCCGCTGTCGCGATAATGGCATCCCATTCGTTTTTGCGGGTCGAGATATTGAGCATGGTCGAAACGCCGCGCGCGCGGGCCGCTTCGATTACCGTGCTCTGGCGTTCGACCAGACCTTCATAGTTCAGGTGGCAATGACTATCGACAAACATTGCGCCGAGATAAGGGCTCGGATGCTAGCTGTCACCCTGCTCTTCGGGCAATTCCAGCCGCGGAAATGCACCCTGGGGTGCCGGCAGCGCCAATCCGGGCTCCAGCGGCGTTGCAAGCGCCGCAAAATCGCGGGCCTCATCGGCCTGGCCGAGTTGGTCCAAAAGCGCATCCGCCGATGCCGGAATGGCCCAGCGCGCAAGAATTGCCATCTGGCGCACGGCTTCCGCGCAGCGATACAGGATCGTACCCGCGCGTTCCGGGTCGGTCTTGCGGACCGTCCATGGCTGTTCGTCGGAAATGTAGAGGTTCGCCTCGCCCGCGCCCCGCCAGATTGCCTCCAATGCCTGGTGGATTGCGAAATCCGCCATGGCGGCATCGGCCTGCTCTGGAATAGCTTCGAAAACGGCCATAAGCGCCGCATCGGCTTCCGTCGGTTCGCTAGGTTCGGGAACTTTCCCGTCGAAATTCTTGGCTATCATGGACAGCGTTCGCTGGGCCAGATTGCCGAGATCGTTGGCGAGGTCGGCGTTGCAGCGGGTAACGATGGCTTCCGCCGAATAGCTGCCATCGCTGCCGAAACTGATTTCACGGAGCAGGAAATAGCGGACGGAATCGACGCCGAACGTCTCTGCCAGCGCCACAGGATCGGTCACATTGCCCAGGGATTTCGATTCCTTCTCGCCCCGATTGAGCAGAAAGCCATGGCCGAACACGCGCGAAGGCAGCGGCAGGCCCGCACTCATGAGAAAGGCCGGCCAGTACACCGTGTGAAAGCGCACAATATCCTTGCCGATTATATGGACGCTCTCCGCATTCTCGCCCCAATAGCGCGTGTAAAGCCCCTCCTCGTCGGGAAAATCCAGCCCGGTCAGATAGTTGGTCAGAGCATCCAGCCAGACATACATGACATGATCGTCATGGCCCGGCACTTTGACGCCCCAATCGAAGCTGGTGCGCGAAACGCTCAGATCCCGCAGCCCGCCCTCGACGAAACGGGCGATTTCGTTGCGGCGGCTGTCGGGTTTCAGGAAATCCGGGTGTTTTTTGTATAATTCCAGGAGTTTGTCCTGATAATTTGAGAGCTTGAAGAACCAGCTTTCTTCTACTGTCCATTCGACGGGCGTGCCCTGGGGCGAGCGTTTTTCGCCCCCTTCCCCTTCGATCAGCTCCTTTTCGTCATAATAGGCTTCGTCACGAACCGAGTACCAGCCTTCGTAGCGGTCGAGATACAAATCGCCCCTGGCCTCCATCCGTTTCCAGATTTCCTGTAC
>JBPOET010000007.1:0-17074 GCA_051251675.1 Parasphingopyxis sp.
ATTCTTGGGGGCGGCATCCTCTCCCAAGGATGGAATAAAAAGGATGGGGGCACCTGCCCCCACCAGTAAGCTCGTTCTTCCGGCCGGCTTGCGGCCCCTTAAAACTCCGGGTAAGTCGCTGGCCCAGTCAATCCTTTACATTATGCGAGGGATTGGTGAGTGGTCGTATAGCGCCTTACTTCTGCAACGAGGCTATCCGCTCTCGCACGGGCCGCCTATAGCTCTGCCGGATAAATTGGGTGTGATAGTCGGTTTCATGCCAGCAAGAGTTGTCATTTTGTAACGAAAGTGACAAACGGGTTTCAAGCTGCGGGATACCCTTGGAATCCTGTTCGCAATGACGAGACGCGCAGGAGCGAAGGACGATCATGGCAGATGCCAAACTTTTCGCCGGACACCGGATCAAACGGTTGCGCCGTCAGGCCGGGCTCACCCAGGCGGCGATGGCCGAGATGCTCGATATCTCGCCCAGCTATCTGAATCTGATCGAGCGCAACCAGCGGCCCTTGTCCGCAACCCTGCTGATCCGGCTGGCCGACCGCTTCGATTTCGACACACGCAGCCTTTCCGACGACGAGCCGGGCGGCGGCGAGGACGGGCTCCGCCGCCGCCTTGCCGATCCCCTGTTCGCCGATCTCGATATCGATCGCAACGAGCTGCACGAATGGCTGGCGGCTTCGCCCGGCGGGGCCGAAGCCTTTGCCCGCGCTTTCGACCGGATGACCCAGGGCGGCGGCGATGCCCGGCTGGACGCAAGCGATCCGGTGATCCCGGTGCGACGGGAGATTGAGCGGTGGAAAAACCATTATGCCGATCTCGACAGCCAGGCCGAGGCGCTGGCCGACGAACTCAGGCTCGGCGCGGGCGATCTTTACGGCGCGATCGCCGAGCGGCTGCGCAGCAAGCATCAGCTGACCATCCGCATCCTGCCGGCGGAGGTGATGCCCGACCGGCTTCGGCGGCTCGATCTCCATGCGCGGCAGTTGCAGCTGTCCGAAATGCTCGACCAGGCGTCGCGCACCTTCCAGGCCGGTTTCCAGCTCGCCCAGATCGAGGCCAAGGCGGAGATCGAGGCGCTGGTCGCTGGCGCGGAATTTCTCGATCCCGTGCAGGCGCGCTTCTATCACCGCCATCTGTCGGGCTATTTCGCGGCGGCCCTGATGATGCCCTATCGGCGCTTCCTCCGAGCCTGCGAAGGCAGCGGCTATGATTTCGAGTTGCTCCAGAGGCGTTTCGGAGCGGGCTTCGAACAGGTCGCGCACCGGCTTACGACATTGCAGCGCGTGGGCGAGCGGGGCCTGCCCTTTTTCATGCTGCGGATCGACCGGACGGGCATGGTGTCCAAACGCTATGCCGGGGCCAGCGGCTCGCCGCTTGTCGAATCGGCCGGCTTCTGTCCGCTCTGGCATATCCACCGCGCGTTCGACCGGCCCGGCGAATTCACCCGCCAGCTGGTCGAGCTGGAGGATCAGAGCCGCTGGTTCACGATATCGCGCATGGTGCACCCCGTCAGCCGGGCGCCGACCGGCATTCGCGCCGAATTCGCTATCGGTCTTGGCCTGGCGGCCGCCCATGCCGCCCCGCTTATCGATGCGCGCGGTTTCGATCTTGCCGGCGGGGACACGACGCCGATCGGCCTTGGGTGCCGCCAGTGCACGCGCGCCGATTGCCCGCAAAGGAGCGCGCCGCCGATCGGCCGGGCGTTGATCGTCAATGAGCGGGAACGGGCGATCACGCCGTTCGCCTTTGCTGGGGACTAGGGCTTGGGAATCTTGTCTGTCAGACTCAATCTGACGGTTGAGCGGGCCGGTGCGAAGCCGAAGGTCTGACGGATACAGCGCCCGACAGACTTACAGCGTATCGCCGCCTTCGGCCTTCAGCCGTTCGACGATCTCCTTCACCCGCTGGCTCTCGCCGCGCGGCATCACGAGCACCGCATCCTTGGTCGCGACGACGATCAGATTCTCGACGCCGACGGTCGTGACCTTGATGCCGTCCGACCGTACAAGGCTGTTGGCCGTGTCGATCGCTACGATATCGCCGGACAGCGCGTTGCCGCTGCTGTCCTGCTCCGAAATCTCGTGCAGCGCATCCCAGCTGCCGACATCGGACCAGCCCATCGAAACCGGCACGACCGCGACCCGCTCCGCCTTTTCCATCACAGCATAGTCGATCGACGTTGCCGGCGCTGCGGCAAAGGCGGCCGCATCGGGACGGTGGACGGCGCCGTCCCGATGACCGGCCGCATAGGCCGCGCGCGCCGCCGCCAAAATATCCGGCGCGTGCTTCTCCAGGGCTTGGAGAAAGCGGCCTGCGGTGAACAGGAAGATGCCGCCATTCCAGTGATAGCCGCCCTCGTCCAGAAAGCCCTGCGCCGTCTCCCGATCCGGTTTTTCGACGAAGCGGGCGGCGCGGAAGCCATGGCCGTCCAGCGCCTCGCCCTGCTGGATATAGCCATAGCCGGTTTCCGGGCCGGTCGGCGCGATCCCGAAAGTGACGAGCCAGCCCTGGGCGGCCAGCGCCGCAGCCTCGTCCACCGCCGCTTCAAAGGCTGCGACATCGGCGATGACCTGGTCGCTCGGCATGACGAGCATCGCCGTATCCGGCGGGAGCACGAGCGCAGCCAGCGCAATGGCGGGGGCCGTGTTGCGCGCCTCGGGTTCGAGGATGATGGCAGCATCGCCGCCGGCCAAAAGCTGCAGCACATCTTCCTGCGCCGCGCCGCCGACGAGCAGGGGCTCGCCGAAACGCGCACCGCCGGCCCGGGCCATCGTCTGTTCGAGCATGCTGGTCTCGCCCGTCAGCGCCAGAAACTGTTTGGGCCGCGCGGCCCGGGACAGGGGCCAGAGGCGCGTGCCGCTGCCGCCGGTTAGAATAACCGGTGATATCAATGGATTCGTCATGCCGCCTTTATGGCGTGTTCCCGTGCCGCGCGAAAGCCGCTAACCGGCCTCCCGATAATAACGACGCCATATGTCCTTACCGCGGGCGTCATAGAGTTTCATCGTTTCGACCAGCCGGGCGCGCAGCGCGCCGTCGATCATGGCATCGGGCAGAAGCGGATCGAGATTGATGACGCGGATCGCTGCCTGGCCAAGCGACAAGGTTTCGCGCGCCGCCCCGGCCAGCGACAGGGTGTCGAGGCGCGCGGCGCTCGTTTCGAGTGCGGCCAGGGCCTGGGCATAGCGCGCCTGCAAAGCGTCCACGTCCCACAGGGACCGGAAATCCACGCCCTCCGGGGCGGCATAATCGCCGAGTGCGAAGAGCATCGCCTTGTCATCGAGGCCGATCGCAATCAGTTCGCGGTGCAGGGCCGGCAAGGCGATCGCCAGATTGGCTGGCCGAACCCACAAATCGGGTTCGGCTTCGGCAAAGCCATAGAGCCTGAGCGCCTGGGACCGCGCGGCGAGCTGCTTGCGGTCGGTGCGGCCGAGATTGCCCGCCGGCACCGCGAGCCAGCCGCCATCCCAGTTCTTCGTCCGCTCGCGCACGGAGCGCCAACCGCGAACCTGATCGCGCAGAGGACGGGAAGCGGCGCCCGATACATAGAGCCCGCGTCCGGCGCTTTCGAGCAGGCCTTCTCTGGTCAGCCGGGTAGCGGCCATCCGCATCGTACTGTCCTCGATCCCGAAAGCGTTGCCGGCAGCGACAATCTGAGCCGCCGTGATCCGCTGCGTGCCGATAGCGTTCATCAGGGAGAGGATCAGGCCGCGCCCCGTCATCTCGTCCGTATCCGGCGGCCCAAATGAAACAAAATTTGACATAATATTATGAATATCGTTACAAGCAATTGCGATGCGTGGCAAGAAACCCGCATCCGGAGCCGATAATGTCCAACAAACCAAGCCTGTCCGATGCCGTTACCAAGGATGAGCTGCGCGCGCTGCTTGCCCTTTCCAACGCCAAGGCGACGGCGATCCTGCTCGGCAATTTCGCGATACTGGCGGGCGCTTTTACGATGGCCATCCTGTGGCCCAACCCGCTGACGATCATCCTTGGCACGCTTCTTATAGCGGGGCGGATTCTCGGCCTTGTCGTGATCGGCCATGATTGCGCGCATCATGCCTTTTTCAGGAGCCGCAGGGCGAATGAAATCGTCGGCCACTGGTTCGCCAATGCCGCGCTCAACGTTTCGCACTATGCCTATCGCGCCTATCATCTCAAACATCACCAATATGCGGGCACGGAGAAAGACCCCGACATAGGTCTGGTCCGGAACTATCCGATTCCCCGCGACAGTTTCCGCCGCAAGATGCTGCGCGACCTGACCGGTCGCACCGGCTTGCGCGACACCTGGTACAAGATCAGGAACTTCCGTCTGCCCCGGCACCTTCCCTGGCTGACCTTCCATATCGTGCTGTTCGGCCTGTTGTTCGCCGTCGGCGCACCCTGGGCCTATGCCATGTGGTGGGCTGCCGAGCTGTTCCTCTACCCGGCGATCACGCGGATCAGGAATATCGGCGAGCACGGCGTGGCGAGCGACAGAACGAGCCCCGATCCGCGCGAAAACACCCATACGACGCTGGCCAATCCGCTGGAACGGCTCGTGCTGGCGCCCAACTATGTCAATTATCATTGCGAGCATCACCATTTTCCGGCGGTTCCGCCCTATAACCTGCCGCGGCTGCACCGGCTGTTGAAGGATCGCGGCTATTATGAGGGCTACCGTTCGCTGACCCGGGGCTATCCTGCGATGCTGCGCCGGGCCGTGCGCGACGACCCCGCCATGGCGGCCGCCTGATCCCAACGCCGCCATATTGCCGGGCCCTGCCAGGCGCCAAACTCTAATCCTATGATTTAAAAAGCATATCTCCCGCCTCGGCCCAGCGAGGGCGGGATGGCGACGTAAAATTCACCGACAGCGCTCCGTGTGTCGGATTTCTTTACGATTTGCGGCTAAGACTGTCTTCACATGAAGCAATAACGGGTCTTTCACGCGTGATCAGACTGTTCAAACATTATGTGCCGAATGCGGTCATGCTGCTCGGCATCATGGATTTCGTGCTGCTGCTCGTTTCGGCAGAGCTCGGCTGGGTCTACAGGCTCAGCCAGATCGGCAGCATTCCCGAGCCGATGACCGACCGCATACCGCAGCTGCTCGCCTTTGCTCTGGCGCTCGAGGTCGCGATGATCGCGGTCGGCGTTTACGGGGTCGAAGCGCTCAATTCGCTGCGCTTTGCGCTGGCCCGGCTCCTGGTCGCGATCTCAATCGGCATTATCTGCCTGTCGGCGGTGTTCTTCCTGGTGCCTGACCTGTCCCTCTGGCGGTCCAACCTCTTCTATTCGATGATCATTGCGACCGTGCTCTTGTTCGGGATGCGGATCCTGCTCGGCAAGACGCTGGGCGGCGCGGCCTTCAAGCGCCGCGTGGTGGTGCTTGGCGCCGGCAGCAAGGCAAAGCGGGTCAGGGATCTCTCCCTGGATTCCGGATCGGGCTTCGTCGTGGTCGGCTATATCGCCATGAATGACGGGCATCAGGAAATCCGCGAATCGATAAATCGCGAGGCGATCTACAATCTGGCCGATCATGTCGTACTGCTGAATGCGAGCGAGGTCGTGCTTGCGCTTGAGGAACGGCGCAATGCGCTGCCGCTGGACGATCTGCTGCGGATCAAGACAACCGGCGTGCATGTCAACGATCTCTCCTCCTTCCTCGAACGGGAAACCGGCCGGGTCGATCTCGACAGCGTCAATCCGAGCTGGCTCATCTTCTCCGACGGCTTTTCGAGCGGTCGGCGGCTGTCGAGCGCGTCGAAAAGGCTGTTCGACATCCTCGCCAGCTCCGTCCTGCTTGTGCTGACCGCTCCGCTCATCCTGCTCTTCGCCCTGGCGATCAAGCTGGAAAGTCCGGGCCCCGCATTCTTCAGGCAGAAACGCGTCGGCCAATATGGACAGGAGTTCGAGCTCATCAAGCTGCGGTCCATGCGGGAGGATGCGGAGAAGGACGGCGAGGCGATCTGGGCTCAGAAAAACGATCCGCGCGTCACCCGGATCGGCAAGCTGATCCGCAAGATCCGGATAGACGAGCTGCCCCAGGCCTGGACCGTGCTGAAGGGTGAAATGAGTTTTGTCGGCCCCCGGCCCGAGCGCAAACAGTTTGTCGACGATCTGGCGACCAAGATGCCCTATTATGCGGAGCGCCATATGGTGAAGCCGGGCATCACCGGCTGGGCGCAGGTCAACTATCCCTATGGCGCGAGCCTGGAAGATGCGCGGCACAAGCTGGAATATGATCTCTATTACGCGAAGAATTACACGCCGTTTCTCGATCTGCTGATTCTGCTGCAGACAGTGCGCGTGGTTATCTGGCCGGAAGGTGCGCGCTGACATGGTGGCGCTCGCCGGCATCTGGAGCCACGCGATCACGGCGGTCCTGTTCGGGCTGCTCGCGCTGTGGCAGTTCACGCGTCACGAGCGCCGCGTCTCGATGGCGATCCTCGGCATTGCCTTTCTGCTGACGGCGGTATGGGCCGGGCTGGCGGCGGCAACGGACCCCGGCTCGGTGTTGGCCAGGCTGGGTGAGACTATCCGGAACCTGGGCTTCCTGACCTTTATGTTTGTGCTGCTCAGGCGCGGCCTGGAGGACGATCGCCGGCCTTTTGTCGGGCTGGTCTATATCGCGCTCTTCCTGCTGGTCGTGCTTCAGGTCATGATCGATGGCGCGATGGCGCTGCTGCCGGGAGGCGAAGAACTCAATGCAATAGCCCTGGCCTCGAGGCTGATGCTGAACCTGTGTTTTGCGATCGGCGCGCTGCTGCTCGTCCATGCGCTCTATACAGTCGCGGCTCCGGAAACGCGCTGGGGCATCCGCCCGACCATGATCGGGATCGCGGCGATGTGGGCCTATGATCTCAATCTCTACACCTTTGCCTGGCTGACCGGCCGTGTACCGTTCGAGCTGATGGCCCTGCGCGGCGTGCTCATGCTCTGCCTCGTGCCGACCTTTCTCTTCGCCATGCGCCGCAATGCCGAACTCAAGGTGAAGCTTTCCAGAAAGGTCGCCTTCCGCTCGCTCTCCCTGCTGGCGATCGCCGGCTATTTCCTGATGATGTTCCTTACGACCGAACTGATCGACATTTTCGCCGGGAGCCGCGCCGCTCTGGTGCAGGTGGCGATCGTCTTCCTGCTGTCGGTCGGTGCGATCACTCTCCTGCCGTCGAAACGGGTGCGCGGATGGCTGCGTGTCAAGATCGCGAAGCATTTTTTCGAGCACCGCTATGATTACCGGGCCGAATGGATCCGCTTCAATCATACGCTCGCCCAGCCCGGCAGCGACACCGATCCGCTGGACAAACGGATCATCCAGGCGCTGGCCGATATTACCGAAGCCCGGGGCGGCCTGCTCCTGGTGCAGAGCGGCGATACCATGCTGCAGCCCGGCGCCCGCTGGAACTGGGACGATCTCGGCGCGGTCAGTGCGACCGATGATTCCGTGCTCGGAGACTGGTTGGAAACGAGCGGCCATATTGTCGAGCTCGATCCGCTGCGGCGCGGCGAACACGGCAATCCCGGCGAAATCGCCACCCTCGTTCCGGGCTGGATGATCGCCCAGGCCGATGCCTGGGCGCTGGTGCCGCTCATCCACCGGGACAAGCTCGCCGGCGCGGTGCTGCTTCGCCGCCCGCGTATCGACCGGACGCTCGACTGGGAGGATCTCGATCTCCTGCGGATCGCCGGTCGGCAGGTGGCGAGCTATCTCGCCGAGGCAAGCAGCCAGGATGCTCTGGCCGAGGCGCGGCGCTTCGATGAATTCAACCGCCGTTTCGCCTTCATCCTGCACGATATCAAGAATCTGGTGAGCCAGCTCAGCCTGGTGGCGCGCAATGCCGAGCGGCATGCCGACAATCCCGAATTTCGCGCCGACATGATTGCGACTTTGCAGGATTCGGTGGGCAAGATGAACGATCTGCTCGCCCGGCTTGCGCCGAAGGAGCGGGGACGCAGCGAGGCGCCCCGCCCTACCGGCCTGCGCAAACTGGCGGAACAGCTGGCCGCGCAAAAGGGCGATGTTCATCCCGTCCATATCGTGGCCGGGTCCGAATTCCACGCGATGGCCGATCCGGTGCGGCTCGAAACGGCACTGACCCATCTAGTGCAGAATGCGATCGACGCCAGTGCGCCCGACACGCCCGTCTGGCTGACCGTCGACGGCGATGGCGAGGAAGTACGGATAGCGATCGAAGATCGGGGTGTCGGGATGGATGCGGAGTTCGTCCGTGAGAAGCTGTTCCGGCCGTTCAGCTCGTCGAAAAACGGTGGATTCGGCATCGGCGCCTTTGAAGCCCGGTCGCTTGTCGCCGAGATGGGCGGAACGGTCGATGTCGACAGCCGCGCGGGCGAAGGCACGCGCTTCACCATCAGCCTGCCGGCCGCAGCGAACGAAACCGGTTTGAGCAAGAGGAGCGCATAATGGCCGACGCGAAACCCGTCCTCCTGATTGTCGAAGACGATGAAGGGCTGCAGCGCCAGCTCCGCTGGGCCTATGAGGATTATGAGGTGCAGGTTGCCGGGGACCGCGAAAGCGCGATTGCCCTGCTGCGCCAGTATGAGCCGGCGGTCGTTACGCTCGACCTCGGCCTGCCGCCGGATCCAGACGGAACAAGCGAAGGCTTCGCCACGCTCGAGGAAATCCAGGCGCTCAAGCCCGATACCAAGGTCATCATCGCCTCCGGCCATGGCGCACGCGAAAGCGCCCTGCGCGCGATATCGAGCGGCGCGTACGACTTCTACCAGAAGCCGGTCGATATCGACGAGCTTGGCCTGATCGTTGCGCGGGCATTCCAGCTCCATGCCATCGAGCGCGAAAATGTGCGGCTTGCCACTGCCGCCAGCAGTGAACAGACGGTGCTGGGCGGCATGATAACGGCGGCGCCGGAAATGCTGAAGGTCGCCCGCACGATAGAGCGCGTTGCGTCCGCCGATGTCTCGGTCATGCTGCTGGGCGCCAGCGGTACGGGTAAGGAATTGCTCGCCCGCGGCCTGCATGACGAAAGTCCGCGCAAGGACAAGCCCTTCGTGGCGATCAACTGCGCGGCTATCCCCGAAAACCTGCTTGAGGCCGAGCTTTTCGGTTATGAAAAAGGGGCCTTTACCGGGGCGGTGAAGACCACCGAGGGCAAGATCGAACTTGCCGAGGGCGGCACATTGTTCCTCGACGAGGTCGGCGATATTCCGCTGCCGCTCCAGGTCAAATTGCTGCGCTTCCTGCAGGAGCGCGTCGTCGAGCGGATTGGCGGGCGCAGGACTATTCCCGTCGATGTCCGCATTGTGTGCGCAACCCATCAGGATCTCGACGCCATGATTGCGGACAAGAGTTTCCGCGACGATCTCTATTACCGCCTCGCCGAAATTGTCGTCACGATCCCCTCGCTTGCCGAACGCCCCGGCGACGCGACGCTTCTCGCCCGCCATTTCCTGCGCAAATATGCAGCCGAGATGCAGTCTCCGGTCACGGGCTTCGCACCGGACGGGCTGGATGCTATCGAATCCTGGCCCTGGCCCGGCAATGTCCGGGAACTGGAAAACCGGGTCAAACGGGCGGCGATCATGGCCGATGGCAAGCTGGTGGGCGCGGCCGATCTGGATTTCGACGGCGGCGAGGAGGGGGTGCCCCTGAATCTCAAGGCTGCGCGCGAAATCGCCGACCGCAAGGCGATTCGCCTTGCCCTGTCTCGGTCCGAGAACAATATTTCGCAGGCTGCGAAACTCCTCGGGATCAGCCGGCCGACGCTCTATGATCTCCTCAAACAATATGATCTGAGCCCGTGAGCCGGCGGCGCAGAAAAGGCTCGCCGCGCACCGTGCGCGCGCCGGTTTCGCGGCGGAAAGCGCTGGCGCTCGTCGTTGGCGCGGCCTTCCTGCTGCTGATCGGCGCGCTGCTGCTGATGCGTGGCAGCGATCCGGCGGGCGCCCTGGTCCGCGCGCAGCAATATGAGGCCAGCGGAGACATGGCTGCGGCCCGGGTCGAGGCGATGAACGCGGTGGATCACGCGCCGGACGACGAGGCGGCATGGCGAACGCTGGCCCGCACACAGCTGGCCCTGGGCGATGGCGGCGGCGCGCGGCGCACGGTCGAACGCTCCCGGAGCGCGGGTATCCCGGCCCGGCGGACCCGGCACCTGATGGCCGAAGCGCTGCTGCTTTCCGGCGATGTGGAAGGCGCGCTCGCCGAAACTGAAAATGTCGGGATCGCGCCTGAGTTCTTTGCCGATGCCGCGCGGATACGCGGCCGGGCGTTCCAGCAGCAGGGTGCGCTTCCTGCCGCTGCCGAGGCCTTCACCATGGCCATCGAACACAATTCCGAAAATGCCGGACTGTGGATCGACATTGCCCGGTTCCGCCTCTTCACCGGCGAACGGGCCGGTGCGATCGACGCGGTGGACGAAGCGCTGTCGCTCGATCCGGACGATATCGATGCGCTGCTTCTCAAGGGGCGCATGGTGCGCGATCAATATGGGCTGGTGGCGAGCGTCGCCTGGTTCGACCGGGCAATTGCCGCAGATGAGGACAATGTCGACGCGCTGCTCGAGCGCGCGGCAACGCTCGGCGATATCGGCCGGATGACCGAGATGCTGGAAACGACACGCCGTGTGCTTGCTCTCGACACCGGCAACCCGCGGGCGCTGTATCTCCAGGCCGTGCTCGCTGCGCGCGCGCGCAACTATCCGCTGGCGCGGCGGCTGGTACTGTTGACGGACGGCCAGCTCGACGGCCAGCCGGCGATGCTGCTCCTGCAGGCCGGTATCGACTATGCGGAAGCCAACTACGAAGCGGCGATCCGGCGTCTCGGCGAACTGCTCGCCCTGCAGCCGGCGAACCGTGCGGCCGCGCGTCTGCTCGGTGCCGCGAAGTTCCATGCCGGGGATATGTCCGCTGCCATCGCCGCGCTGGCCCCGCTTGCCGACCGGCCCGACGCGGACAGCTATGTGCTGACGCTGATCGGCCGGGCATGGGAACGCGACGGCGATTTCTCGCGCGCCGCGCCCTATCTGGAGCGAGCGGCCAGCGCAGGGCGCGGTGCCCTGACCCCGCTTGGTGCGCCGCCCGAAGACGGCGCGGTGCTGGCCCTGATCGAGCGCGAGGCGCGGCAACAGGGCAGTGCCCGGGCGGAGGTCGATCTGATTCGCGCCTATCTCGCCCTTGGCCGGACCGGCGACGCGTTGGTCCGCGCTGAGCAGCTGAGGAACCGGAATATCGGCGCGCCCGATGCGCATCTGATCTATGGCGATGCGCTGGGCGCGGCCGGGCGGTATGGCGATGCCGCCGCAGCCTATGCGAGCGCCGCCAATATCCGCTTTTCGGAACGCGCGGCGCTCGGCATGTTCGATGCGCTGCAACGCGCCGGCCAGCCGGAGGAAGCGTTGCGAGTGCTGACGCTCTTCCGGCAGCAGAACCCGCGCAACATTGCGACCGGGCTCGTTTCGGCGCAGCTGAACCTGCAGTCCGGGCGCTGGCCGCAGGCCGCCGCTGTCCTGGAGCAGCTCAGGCTGCGGCTCGGCGATCGCGATGCGGCGATCCTCGCCAATCTGGCCTGGGCCTATCACGAAATGGGCCAGGATGCGCGCGCCGCCGCGCTTGCCCGCCGCGCCTATCTGCTGCTTCCGATGAATGCGGGAACCAGCGAAATCTATGGCTGGATACTCGCCGATAGCGGCATGGACCCCGCCGCCGGGCTCGAGCTGCTGGAAAAGGCCCGGGCACTGGCACCCGGCGATCCGCAAATCGCCGACAGACTGGCCGCCGCACGGGCCGCGACCGGATAGCCGAGGCTGGCAAATCGGGGCGGTTAGCGGGTAAGACGTTTGCATGACCGACGATACGCTCTCCCGCATTGCCGACGCCCTTGATCGCCTGGCGCCGCCGCCGGGCGCTCCCGCCGATCCGCTTACCGCACCGGCCTATGTCTGGCGCGGAGACGGGTTGCATCCGGCGCAGCATTTTTCGCCGCTGCCGCTGGCCTTGCTCACCGGGATCGCGGCGCAGAAAGAGGCGGTGCTCGCAAACAGCCGTCGGCTTGCACGCGGCGCTGCGGCGCATGATATCCTGCTCTGGGGATCGCGCGGATCGGGCAAGTCGATGCTAGCCAAAAGCGCGGTTGCGGCCCTGCAGGCCGAGGGCGAGGCGATCGCTCTGGTCGAAGTCGCGCCGGAACGGCTGGACAGCCTGCCCGACCTTTTCGCCCTGCTCGCACCCGTGGAGCGCGCCTTTGTCCTGTTTATCGACGATATCGGTTTCGACGGCGATGCGGCGGCCGGCCGGGCGCTGCGCTCGCTGCTCGAAGGCGGTGCCGAGGCGAGGCCCGCCAATATGCGGCTTTATGTCACGTCGAACCGCCGCCACATCGTGCCGCGTTCGATGGCCGAGCAGGACGATCCGGTGAACCCGCGCGATGCGCTGGACGACAGCCTGGCCCTGTCCGATCGCTTCGGGCTCAGCCTTGGCTTCCATGCGGCGAGCCAGGCCGATTATCTGGCTATGGTCGCCGCCTATGCCGCGCATTATGATCTTGCCTATGAGGAAAACGATGCGGTTGGCTGGGCGCATCGGCGCGGCGGGCGTTCGGGCCGCGTCGCCTGGCAATATATTGTCGAGCTGGCCGGGCGCATGGGCCGCTCGCTCCAGGAAAGCTGACACTCCCGCGCCCTATTGAAAGGAAGTTTGCATGACCATAGTCCACGGTACCGCCGACCCGAAATTCGCGGGCTTGCGCGACGAGTTCGAACGCAATTTCGCCGAATGCGGCGAGGTCGGCGCGTCGGTCTGCCTGAGCGTGGGCGGCGAGAAGCTGGTCGATCTGTGGGGCGGCGTCGCCAATCCCGATACCGGCGAGGCGTGGCAGGAAGACACCGTCTCGATTGTCTTTTCCTGCACCAAGGCGGCGGTTGCGCTGTGCGCGCACATCCTGATCGACCGCGGCGCGCTGGAACTGCACCGGCCCGTAGCCGATTACTGGCCCGGCTTTGCGCAGAAGGGCAAGGAGAGCGTTACCGTGCAGATGATGCTCAACCACCAAAGCGCCGTGCCTGCGCTGCGCGAGCCCGTGAAACCGGGCGGTTTTCTCGACTGGGACTATATGATTTCGCGGGTGGAGCAGGAAGAGGCCTGGTGGGAGCCGGGCGTGACGGCCGGCTATCATATGATCAATTTCGGCTGGACGGTCGGCGAACTGGTGCGCCGCGCATCGGGCAAGCCGCTCGGCCAGTTTTTCCGAGAGGAGGTCGCCGGCCCCCTGGGCGCCGATTTCTGGATCGGCATTCCCGAGGGTTTCGACCATCCTGTCGCGCCCATCCAGATCTACCAGCCCAGCGGCCAGGAAACGCCGATCCCGTTCACGGTCAAGCTGCTCACCGAACCGCAATCCCTGCAGGCGCTGAGCTTCCTCAATACGGGCGGATGGGGCCCCAATGACGCGGACGGGCACCGCGCCGAGATCGGCGGCGCAGGCGGCATCTCCAATGCGCGCGGCCAGGTTGCGATGTACACGCCGCTCGCCAATGGCGGATCGCATAAGGGCGTAACGCTGGTTTCGGCGGACCAGCTCGCGATCATGGAACGCTGTTCGGTCGCGACGGGTATCGATGCGACGCTTTTGAGCCGTACGCGCTTCGCTTCGGGTTTCATGAAATCGATGGACAACCGCGCCTATCCCGGCGGCGAGCAGATGAGCGCGATCATCGGCGAACGCGCTTTCGGCCATGTCGGCGCGGGCGGCTCGATCGGCTTTGCCGACCCCGAATGCAACCTCGCCTTCAGCTATACGATGAACCAGATGGGCCCGGGCATCATGCTCAACGAACGCGGCCAGAGCCTGATCGACCGGACGTATGAAGCGCTCGGCTATCGCTCCAGCGCATCGGGCTCCTGGGTGCGATGATCGGCTAGCCCGCCGCCAGCGCCTCCGCCATTTCGGCGACCTCCAGCCAGCGTTCCTCATGGGCTTCGCGGGCGGCGCGGGCTTTGTCGATTTCCCCGGTCAGCGCATGGAAGCGGTCTGGGTCCCGCCGGTAGAGATCGGGATCGGCAAGCGCCGCTTCGGCCCGGGCGATCTGCGCGTCGATCTTGTCGATCTCGCCGGGCAGCCGATCGAGATCGCGCTGGTCCTTATAGCTGAGCTTGGAGGGTTTGGATGCGGGCGGCGGGGCGGCGCGCGCGGATTTCGCCTTGCTGCGCGGTTTGCTCGTTTCGCGCGCGGGCCTGCGCCGCTTTTCCCAATCCTCATAGCCGCCGGCAACGATATCGACCTTGCCCGACCCGTCGAGGCCGAGCGTGATGGTGACCGTGCGATCGAGAAAATCGCGGTCATGGCTGACGATCAGCACCGTGCCCTCATAGTCCGCGATCACTTCCTGCAGCAGGTCCAGCGTTTCCATGTCGAGATCGTTGGTCGGCTCGTCGAGCACCAGCAGGTTCGATATTTTCGCGAACTCGCGGGCGAGCAGCAGCCGGGATCGCTCGCCGCCTGAAAAGGTGCCGATCTTCGCCTCGGCAAGGCCCGGATCGAACAGGAATTCCTTCAGATAGGCCTCGATCCGCTTGGGCGTGCCGCGCACATCTATCCAGTCGCTCCCTTCGGTAAGCACTTCGCGGATCGTCTTTTCCGGCGCCATTTTGGAGCGCTGCTGGTCGATGACCACGCTGTCGAGCGTCTTGGCGCGCTTGATCCGGCCCGCATCGGGCTGGATCTCTCCGGTCAGCAGTTTGAGCAGCGTCGTCTTGCCCGCGCCGTTGGCGCCGACAATGCCGATGCGGTCGCCGCGCTGGATGCGCAGGGTGAAATCGTCGATGATTGTGCGCTCGCCATAGCGTTTCGTGATCCGGCGCGCGTCGATCACGCTCTTGGTTTTCACCTCGTCGCTTTCGACCGAGAGTTTCGCGACCCCGGTGGGGCCGAGCATCTGCGCGCGCTGTTCGCGCAGCTCCCACAATTTGGTCAGCCGGCCCTGGTTGCGCTTGCGGCGCGCCGTTACGCCGCGATGCAGCCAGTGCGTTTCGATCTTGAGCTTGGCGTCCATGCGTTCCGCGGCCCGGGCCTCTTCGGCGTAGATTTTCTCGACCCAGGCGTCATAGCCGCCAAAGCCGATCTCGGCGCGGCGCAGGCTACCCCGGTCCAGCCACAGCGTCGCTTTGGTCAGCCGCCTGAGGAAAGTCCGGTCATGGCTGATCGCGATAAAGGCGCCCCTGAACCGGCCGAGCCAGTCCTCCAGCCAGTCGATCGCGGTGAGATCGAGATGGTTGGTCGGCTCGTCGAGCAGCAATATGTCCGGGTTCTGGGCCAGCGCGCGGGAAATAGCGGCCCGCCGCCGCTCGCCGCCCGAGGCCGTCTCCGAAACCGTATCCAGATCGATGCCGAGCTGCCCGGCAATAGCTTCGATCTCATGCGGGGCGGGCGCATCCTCGCCGCTGAGCGCCCAGTCGCGCAGCGTCTCATGGCCGGTAAGATCGGGGTCCTGTTCCAGCAGCACGACTCTGGTGCCCGGCTGGATCGTCCGCCGGCCCTCATCCGCTTCGATCTGTTCGGCGAGCAGGCGGAACAGGGTTGTCTTGCCGGTGCCGTTGCGGCCGATCAGCGCGAGCCGGTCGCGCGCGCCGATATGCAGGTCCAGCCCGCGGAACAGCCAGCCCGTGCCCTGGTTGAGGCCAAGATTTTCGAACGAGAGAATGGGAGCAGCCATGGCGGCCATGTAGGCGCAGCGGCGCGTAACCGCCAGCCCCGAAGGCCGACCGGCATATGGCGGAAGTTTTGCCTCTTTTCCGGTTGACCCCTAAATTGAGCCCTCTTATTAAGATTGCGAATCACTCGCATTAGCAAGTGAAGTTGCAGGGGACCTTTTGGTGAAATCAGTCTTACGTCTTTCGGGCGCAATCCTTGCGTCCGCCATACCCGCCATGGGTGCACAGGCCACCACGGCTGCAATTGCCGAACCGGCCATAACCGTCACCGCAACGCGCCTGCCCAGCCTGACCAGCGAGGTTCCGGCAACAGTGACGGTGATCGACGAGGAACAGATTGCCGACGAACTGGCGACCGATATTCGCGATCTGGTGCGCTTCGAACCCGGCGTCAGCGTGCGCCGTGCGCCGTCCCGCTTCGGGGCCGCGCTCGGCTCGACCGGGCGCGACGGCAATGCGGGTTTCAATATTCGCGGCATCGGCGGCAACCGCGTGCTGATCCAGGTCGATGGCGTGCGCGTGCCCGATGGCTTCAGTTTCGGCGCGCAGGCGGCGGGACGCGGCGATTATGCCGATATCGGCCTCGTCAAATCGGTCGAGATCCTGCGCGGTCCGGCCTCTGCGCTGTACGGTTCGGACGGGCTGTCGGGCGCGGTGAGTTTCGAAACCTCCGATCCTGCGGACATGCTGGGCGGGGACCGGGATTTCACGGCGATGATCCGCGGGACCTTCGACAGCGCGAGCGATGAATTCTCCGAAACCGCGATCCTTGCCGGCCGGTCCGGGCGCTGGTCCGCACTGGCCGCCTATACGCGCCGCGACGGCGAAGAGCTGGACAATGAAGGGACGGTCGGCGGGACCGGGGCGACGCGCACGCGCCCCAACCCGCAGGATACCCGCTCCGATGCGCTGCTCGGCAAGATCGTCTTTACGCCCGATGCCCGGCACCGGATCCGGCTGACCGGCGAATATCTGGACAGTTTCATCGGCACCGATGTGCTGAGCGGGCAGACGACATCCCCTTTTACCGGGGCAACGGTCGACAGCCTTGTCACGCGCGACACGGTCGAGCGCGTGCGGGTCGGGCTCGACTGGCGCTACGAGGGGGACGGGCTGATCGATTATGCGCAGGCCGCGCTCTACTGGCAGGATTCCGAGAACCGGCAATTCTCGGACGAAGACCGCACCCCCGCGCCCGACCGGGAGCGGCTGAGCACCTTCGAAAACCGCGTCTGGGGCGGCAATGTGGAGCTGCGCAGCGCCTATGAAACCGGCGCATTCGCCCACAATCTGGTGGTCGGCGGAGACCTTTCCTTCACCCGTCAGCGCGGCCTGCGCGACGGCACGGTGCCGCCGATCGGCGAGAGCTTTCCGACTTCGGCCTTCCCGGAAACCGATTTCACCC
>JBPOET010000070.1:0-7715 GCA_051251675.1 Parasphingopyxis sp.
GTCGAAGGGCGTCTGTCGGCGAAGCGCCCTTCGACAGGCTCAGGGCTAACGGTGTTGGGTTCAGCAGAGATCGGCCTCATCACACCGTCCGGAATGCATTGGTGATCGGATAGCGGCGGTCGCGGCCGAAATTGCGGACGCCGATCTTGACGCCGGGCGGCGACTGGCGGCGTTTATATTCGGCGATGTAGAGTAGCCGTTCGATCCGGGCGACCATTTCCCGCTCAAAGCCGCGTTCGACCAGCGTATCGATATCGACCTCTTCCTCGATCAGTCCTTTCAGGAGCGGATCGAGCACATCATATGGCGGCAGGGAATCGCTGTCTTTCTGGTCCGGGCGCAGCTCTGCCGAAGGCGGTTTCGAGATCACGATATCGGGCATGACCGGACCATTGGGGCCCATTGCGAGGCTGGGCCGCGTTTCATTGCGAAAGCGCGACAGTTCGAACACCGTCGTCTTGTACGCATCTTTCAGCACCGAATAGCCGCCCGCCATATCGCCATAGATGGTCGCATAGCCGACCGCCATTTCGGACTTGTTGCCGGTGGTGAGCAGCATGTGGCCGAACTTGTTTGAGAGCGCCATCAGGGTGACGCCGCGAATGCGCGACTGGATATTCTCCTCGGTGATATCGACCTCGGCGTCCGCAAAGCTGCCCGCCAGCATCGCGTCAAACCCTTCCACTGCGGGCATGATCGGGATCGTATCGAGCTTGCAGCCAAGCAGGCGCGCGCATTCTGCCGCATCGTCCAGGCTCTCCTGACTGGTGAAGCGCGACGGCATCATCACGCACCAGACCCGGTCCGCACCCAGCGCATCGACGGCCACCGCGGCGGACAGCGCGCTGTCGATGCCGCCCGACAGGCCCAGCACAACGCCGGGGAAGCGGTTGCGGTTCACATAGTCGCGCAGGCCAACGAGCATCGCGTGATAGATATCGGCCGGGTGCGCATCGAGTTCGTGCCGCGGCCCGTCCGTACAGGCCCAGCCATCCGGCTGTTTTTCCCAGACGGTCGTCGCGATCTCCTCCTCCCAGTCCGCAAACTGCCAGGCGATCTCGCCATCGCGGTTGAGGATGAAGGAGGAACCGTCGAACACGATCTCGTCCTGTCCGCCGACGCGGTTGAGATAGGCCAGCGGCAGACCGGTATCGGCAACGCGGCCCCTGGCGAGAGCCAGCCGGATATCGTCCTTCTCCACCTCATAGGGGCTGCCATTGGGGACGATGAAGAGTTCGGCGCCGCGCCCGGCAAGATGCGCGCAGACGCCGTCGACCCAGATATCCTCGCAGATCGGCACGCCGATCTTCACGCCGCGGAATTCGATGGGCTCGGGCAAGGGCCCGGGCTTGAACAGGCGCAATTCGTCGAAAGTTCCGTAATTGGGCAGCCGGTGCTTGCGGACGACCGCCGCGATCTTGCCGCCATCGAGCAGCGCCATCGCATTGTGAAGATCGCCATCCTCGACGATCGCCGTTCCGACGAGCATCGCGGGTCCGCCGCACGCCGTCGCCTCGGCCATCCGCTCGAGTTCGGCGCGCGCGCGTTCGACAAGCGCGGGTTTGAGCACCAGATCTTCCGGCGGATAGCCGATCAGCTGCAATTCGGGAAAGACGATCAGGTCGGCATCGGGGCAGTCGGCGCGCGCACGGAGCATGGCGTCGGCATTGCCGGCCAGATCGCCCATCACTTGGTTGAGTTGCGCAAACGCTATCGCCAGCCGGTCGGTCATGGCCCGCTCTTAAGCGGGCGCGGTGCGGGCGGCAATGCTTTGGACGGGCCGCCCGGTCGCATTGCAGCGTTCACCCGAACAGCAATGTTCCCAGAAGCCGTCCCGGTATGAAGGCAAAGGCGCCGGCCACGACCAGCCCGATATACATGCCTTCCATGGACCGGCGATGGCCGATAACATCGCCTTTGCTGATTCTCCAGAGAGAGAGCGGTACCGAAACAAGCACCAGCACCGAGAAAATGTGGATGAAGGAGAGGGAGAGCCAGAAGCTGGATATTGCCGTTACCAGCATCAGCACGACCCAGACCCTGCCCAATATCCGATGCAGCGAATCGCCCTTGCGCCGAAGCAGCACATAGCCGCCCAGAGGCACCGCAGGGACAACGGTTGCAAGATGGATCACGACGGCAAGAGACAAATTGTTGTCAGAGGGCTGACCCTCACCATAGCTGAGCGACATCAGCGTAAGGGTCACAACCACCGTCCCGAGTAGGACGGCCAGCGCTCCAATCAGACCGATTCCGGTCTGCCGGGATTTAGGGATAACGGTCATACCAATCTCCCCGCGATGGGCGCTCCCGGTATTCCGACCTGCTCGGCATAGCCATCAGCCAATGTCAGCAATGACACGGCGAGACAGGCGGCGAAGATGAGATGGATCGTCCGGCAATAGAATAGTCTCGGCATGGCTTGGCTCCTCTTTCCAATTTGGGCCTTCATGCTGACACCAGGCCACCGGTCGGCAAGCGCCTCTACGCGCCGCGCGCATTTTCTTCGCCAAACCCCCGGATTTGCGCTATTTGCCCATTCACGAAGCGCGAACGGGACAAGAAACGACCATGCTCTTGCGGCGACTGGCCATTGAAATCTTCATCATCGCGGCAATCGGGGCGATGCTCGGCCTGCTCGGACCGTTCGGGACCTATGCCATGCCCAGCGCGCTGCGCTTCGCCTATTGGCTGGGCTTCATACTGGTCGGGTATGCGGTTTACCGGCCCGTTCAGACCGTGGCGACCTGGCTGGCCCGGGAAACGGCCATCCCGATCTGGGGGACGTTGCTGCTGGCGGCCGGCCTCGCCTCGCTGCCGCTCACTGCACTCATCGGCTTCGCTCTCGGCGGCATGCGTTTGGACAGTCGTTACTTCGAGACCGGCTTTGCCATGCTCTATCTGCAGGTTCTGGGCATCGGCATCGGTATCCAGATCGTGATGTGGCTGTTGTTCGGCCAGCGCCGCGCCGACCAACCCCGCTCGGCGACCGGAACCCCGGTCGCCCCGACGCCGCTCGATATCACTGCAATTCCACTACCCGAACAACCGCCCGCACCCTTTTTCGACCGGCTCTCGCCGCGACTGGGCCACAATCTCGTCTGCCTCGAAATGCAGGATCATTATGTGCACGCGTACACGCTCGCCGGGAGCGAGATGATCCTTATGCGCTTGCGCGACGCGATCGCCGAGCTGGAGGGTCTTGAGGGGATGCAGGTGCATCGCAGCTGGTGGGTGGCCCGCGATCAAGTGCGCGCGATCCGGCGCGAAGGCCGCGCGATCAAACTCGAACTTGCCAACGGCCTTCTCGCACCGGTTTCGCGCAACCGCCAGGAAGCCCTCAAGCGCGAAGGTTGGCTCTGACAGGTGATGTGGCCGGGTCAAACCCTCGTCTCTCCCCAAAAAAGCGCAGCAAACCAGTTTCTTTTTCCGGGGCACGTCCTAAAACAGCGCGCAAAGGGGAAGAGCATCCATGAAATTGCTGTCGGGTAACTCCAATCTGCCGCTTGCGAGCGCCATCTCCCAATATCTGGAGATCCCGCTGACCGAAGCCAATGTCCGGCGTTTCGCCGATGAGGAAATCTTCGTCGAAATTCTCGAAAATGTGCGCGGCGAGGATGTGTTCGTCCTGCAATCGACGAGCTATCCCGCGAATGACAATCTGATGGAGTTGCTGATCATCATCGATGCGCTCAAACGCGCATCGGCGAAACGCATTACCGCCGTCATGCCCTATTTCGGCTATGCCCGGCAGGACAGGAAGCCCGGCCCGCGCACGCCAATCTCATCCAAGCTCGTGGCCAATCTGATTACCATCGCCGGCGCCAATCGCGTGCTGACCATGGATCTCCATGCGGGCCAGATTCAGGGCTTTTTCGATATCCCGACCGACAATCTCTATGGCGCGCCCGTCATGGCCGCGGATATTTCCGCGCGCTTCTCGAAAAAGGACATCACCGTGGTATCGCCCGATGTCGGCGGCGTTGTGCGTGCCCGGGCGCTGGCGAAACGGCTCGACAATGCGCCGCTCGCCATCATCGACAAACGCCGCGAGAAACCGGGCGAATCGGAAGTGATGAACATCATCGGCAATGTCGAGGGGCGCTTCTGCATCATCGTCGACGATATCGTCGATTCGGCCGGAACGCTCTGCAACGCCGCCGCGGCCATGAAAGAGGCGGGCGCCGAGGATGTGATGGCCTATTGTACGCACGGCGTGCTCTCCGGCGGGGCTGTCGCCCGGGTCGACAAATCGGTGATGAAGGAGCTGGTGATCACCGATTCGATCGGCAATCATGATGCGATTGCCGAGACCGCCAAGATCCGCCACCTTCCCATCGCGCCGCTTTTCGCCGAAGCAATCCGTCGGATCGCGGACGAAAGCTCGGTTTCCAGCCTGTTCGACTAAACCGCGGACCGGTGCCATAACGCGAACCGGAGGCACATATGCCAAAGATCGCGAATAGCGGATTTTCCGACTGGATCCCCGATCGCCTGGCGGATCTGACGGGCAGGACCTTTCTCATTACAGGCGGCAATTCGGGTATCGGTTTCGATGCCGCGAAAATACTGGGCGAAGCCGGCGGCGATGTCGTCCTGGCCTGTCGCAATCCCGGCAGGGCCGAAAACGCGGTCGCCGAACTCGAGAGAACCGCCAGAGGCAAAGTCGAAACCATCGCGCTCGACCTTTCCGACCTGTCCTCTGTCCGCAAAGCTGCGGACGAGATACGCAGGCGGCACCGGTCGCTTGACGCCCTGATCAACAATGCCGGGATCATGCAGACGCCCGAAACCAGAACCGTCAACGGCTTCGAGCTTCAGCTCGCCACCAATCATCTCGGCCATTTTCTGCTCGCTGGTCTGCTCCTCGATCTGGTGGAACAGGCGCAAGGCCGAATTGTCGTGGTTTCGAGCATCGCCCATAAATTCGGCGCCATTCACCGCGACGACCTGATGCTGGAAAAAGCCTATTCGCCAACCATCGCCTATAGCCAGAGCAAGCTTGCCAACCTGATGTTCGCGCTTGAACTGGATCGGAAACTCAAGGCCAAGGACAATCCGGTGAAGGCCGTCGCCTGCCACCCGGGATATTCGAACACCGCGCTCCAGGATACCGGGCCCACCGGCCTGCTGAATTTCGCCTATAAGTTCCTCAACCCGCTCATGGCCCAACCTTCCGAAAAAGGTGCGATACCGACCGCGCTGGCGGCGGCGGGAAGCGAGGCCAGAGCCGGCGCCTATTATGGCCCAACGGGGTGGGGCGATGCACGGGGGCCGGTCGGAGACGCTTTCGTCGCCCGACGCGCGCTGGATGAAGAGGTTGCGCAATGGCTGTGGGAAGAGAGCGAGAGGCTGGTCGGTTTTGAGTGGACGATGCTTGGCTGACACTCCGCGCGCGATCGCGCGTTTGACCCCCTTCCGTGCGAGGCGTAACTACCGAATTCATGGCCCGGCCGGATATCTTCACCCATCCCCTGCATCTGGGGCTAGGCGCGACAGCCGTTTCGCAACCCGAATTCAGCGGCATGCCCTGGTATGAAGACTATGCGAAACGGACGGCTTCCGACGGCGCGGAGGGCCGGCTCGTAACCGCCTATCATTTCTCGGAAGACTGGGATGTGTGGGAAATGCATCCCAAGGGCGATGAGGCCGTTATCTGCCTGGCGGGCGCAATCACGCTCCATCAGAAAATGACCGATGGAACCGAGATGAGCGTGACGCTCGAACCCGGCGAATATGCGGTCAACCCTCCCGGTTGCTGGCACACGGCGGACATCGCCGACGAAGCGACCGCCCTGTTCATAACGGCGGGGCAAGGCACGCGGCACCGACCGCGCAACTAAGGCATAAGACATGGCAAGAATCGACAGTGACATTGCGCTGGCGCAACGACTCGCAGATGCGGCGGGCAAGGCAATCGCACCCTATTTCCGGTCGGACTTCACGCTGGAGGACAAGGCCGATTCTTCTCCAGTGACCGATGCGGACCGCGCAGCCGAAACGGCAATACGGGAAATTTTGGAACAGGAACGCCCGGAGG
Organism: Parasphingopyxis sp.; assembly: GCA_051251675.1. Classification (GTDB taxonomy): domain Bacteria; phylum Pseudomonadota; class Alphaproteobacteria; order Sphingomonadales; family Sphingomonadaceae; genus Parasphingopyxis. The sequence continues at coordinate 6,041 of JBPOET010000070.1, forward strand.
ACGGCATTATCGGTGAGGAATTCGGCGCCGTGCGCGCATCGGCGTCGCGCCAATGGGTGCTGGATCCGATCGACGGCACGACCAGCTTCATCGCAGGCCGCCCGATTTTCGGAACGCTGATCGCCCTGATGCAGGACGGCTGGCCCCTGCTTGGCATTATCGACCAGCCGATTACCGGCGAACGTTGGGTGGGCGCGATCGGCGAGCAGACCCTGTTCAATGGCAAGCCGGTGAAAACCCGGCCCTGCCGCGATCTTGCCCAGGCCTCGCTCGGCACCACCAGTCCCCATGCCTTCGATGCGCATGAGGGCGAGCATTTCCTGGGGCTGGCCGCCAAAGTGGCATCCCGCCGCATCATCTATGGCGGCGATTGCTATAATTACGGCCTTGTCGCGTCCGGCCAGATCGACATTGTCGTCGAGGCGGGGCTGAAGCTGCACGATTTCGCGGCGCTGATACCCGTTGTCGAAGGTGCGGGCGGCCAGATGTTCGACTGGAACGGCGCGCCGCTTAGCGCCGACAGCGACGGCAGGGTTATCGCGCTGGGCGATTCGGCCCGGCTCGACGATGTGTTGGAAGCGTTGCACGGGGCATAGCGGATCCGGGAATTGGAAACGGTGCCAGCGCCGATAGCAGGCGCTGGCCAAACGAATTTCGGCATGCCAATACTCGGTCCCACATGCGGCCTGCGGGCTTCCTGCAAGGAAAATCCATCTACGGTTTAGGGAGGAGTTTTGGTGAAAATACCATCTTTGGACGATCTGTTTCGGTATCGTTATCCGATTGCGATCACCGCAATCATAATCAGCATCGTAACCTGGGCTGTCGAACTGCTCGGCTGGGTCTATGTCTGCCCCTATTGCCGCACACAGCGCACTGTCATCGGGTTGATCGGCCTTTCCCTGCTCTTTCCGAGGCCGGATCATTGGCTCAGTCGCTGGATCGTCACGGTTCTCGCGCTGTTCGGGATTGTCGTCGGCTCCACACAGCATTTTGCCGGGTGGAAAAAGATCATGTCCGGCGAATTCTCCTGGGGCGAGCAATGGTATGTGAATCCCTGGATGCTCTCCGGCTTCGCGCTGTTCATCATCACAGGCCTGGCGCTGTACAGCTGGGGCTGGAGGCGCCAGGACTAGGCGCGGGTCGCCGCGGATAGCACCGCATCGTTCGACGATACGCCTTGCGCGGCGCGCCAAAAACAGCTAGTGGGCGCGCCTTGCGAAGAGACGGGCTGGCCGAAAGGGCTGCCAGGTCCGTCTGAAATCGCCTCGATCAAAGGAGACGAAAATGCCCAAACTGAAGACCAAGAGCGGTGTGAAGAAACGCTTCAAGATCACCGCAACCGGCAAGGTTATGCACGGAGTCGCTGGCAAGCGTCACCGTCTGATCAGCCACAACGCCAAATATATCCGCCAGAATCGCGGCACGGACGAACTGTCTGCTGCCGATGCCAAGGTCGTCAAGAAATGGGCGCCCTACGGACTGAGGAAATAGGTCATGGCTAGAGTAAAACGCGGAACGACGACCAAGGCGCGTCACAAAAGAGTTCTTTCCGAAGCCAAAGGCTATTGGGGTCGGCGGAAAAACACGATTCGTGTTGCCCGCCAGGCGGTCGAAAAAGCTGGCCAGTACGCCTATCGCGATCGCAAGGTCAGAAAGCGGAAATTCCGTGGCC
>JBPOET010000071.1:0-7704 GCA_051251675.1 Parasphingopyxis sp.
CCGGGTCATCGTTGAATCGGCATTCGATCCCGACCGCGTTCTTCAATTGATCGAGCGGGAATCCGTGGCGCAGGTTTTCCTGGCGCCGACGCTTATCCGGATGCTGCTTGAAGCCCCCGGGATCGACAGCGCCGACCTGTCCAGCCTGCGGACCGTGGGTTATGGCGCATCGCCAATCCCCGAATCCCTGCTCGCCGCTGCCCAGGCGCGCATGGGCTGTCAGTTCACCCAATATTACGGGATGACCGAATCTTCCGGTTCGGGCACCTATCTCGCGCCGCGGGACCATCGCCCGGATCTGCTGCGATCCTGCGGCAAAAGCTGGCCTGGCGTCGAGGCGAAGATCATGCGGCCAGATGGCTGTGATGCGGAAATTGGGGAAGTGGGCGAGATCGTCATCAGCGGTCCGACCGTGTCGCCCGGCTATTGGCGGCGGGACGAGGCGACCGCCGAGACCATCCGGGACGGTTGGTTGCACACGGGCGATGCCGGTTATGCCGACGAGAATGGCTATCTGTTCGTGCATGACCGGATCAAGGATATGATCGTAACCGGCGGTGAAAATGTGTATCCAGCGGAAGTCGAGAATGCGATCGCCGGCTGCCCCGGTGTCGGCGATGTCGCCGTCATTGCCGTTCCCTCCGAACGCTGGGGAGAAGAGGTCCGGGCGGTTATAGTTCCTGCAGCCGGTATGACGGTCGAAGCCGATACCGTTATCGCCTGGGCGAAGGACCGGATCGCCGGTTACAAAGTTCCCAAATCGATCGAGTGTGTCGCGGAGTTGCCGCGCAACGCGTCGGGCAAGGTTTTGCGCCGGGAACTGCGTGACCGGCATTGGCGGGACATGGACCGGACCGTCGGTTAGGTCCCCGACCCGGATCTACATTCTGTCGCGCCAGTCTTCGTCCTTGCCGACCATGCCTTCATAATTGGATAGTTGTGCATGCGGTATCCGGTCTTTGCCGGTGCCGATCGCCGGCTCGCCTCGGGCAACGGCGTTGGCGGCCGAGAACATCTGTTTGCGAAACGCGATGATCGCCTTGTCGCTGGAACCCAGCTTGTCATGACTGCGATCGGCTATCGGGCCCATGGACTCCCACATCGCCATGTCCTGGATCGGGATGCCGCTGATACCGGTAAAGTCCCCGGCCTTCATGGCCTCGCGGTCCTGACAATAGTTATTCTCTGCATTCCGGAATTTCCGGAATGTCACCGGATCGACGTCGACTCCGGGTACGGCTCCGCAGAATTTGCGCCATTCGTCCTGACTGATGCCTTCGGTTTCGTGCCAGGCGATCCAGTAGAACATGCAGTTGGTGTCATCTATGGGCACCAGCATCTGGAGGAGTTTGTAGCGGTTGTTCGGCGGAATCATGACCGTGAACGGCGCGATGAAAAGCGTGGTGCGGACATAGTCCTGCTTGTCGGGATCCTGCACGGGCCTGCGGATCGCGGCATAGCGGAAACCGTAATCCGTCTGTTCGACGTCGAGCCGCGGCGATTTGTCGGCCGAAGGGCGCAGCCAGTGCTCATCGGTTGCCGTCGAACCGCTGACATTGCCGGCCGTCGGCATGTTCGAAGAGTGCAGGCTGGAGCTGTGCGCGGAATCGATTGCGCCTTCCAGAACCTGCGCCCAGTTGCACGCCGCGTGCATTTTGACGACGGCGATTTTTTCATCTGGCGCCGCCGACCAGGCCGGTGGATCGAAGCTGTCGACCTTTTTGGGGTCGCCCATCCAGACCCAGACAAAACCTGCGGCTTCGTGAACCGGATAGGCCTTTGTCTTCATTGTCGCGCAAATCTTGGCGTCGACCGGTTCCGAAGACATCTCGACGGCGTTGCCGTCTACGTCGAACTTCCATCCGTGATAGAGGCAGCGCAGTCCGCTCTCTTCGTTGCGGCCAAGCGCGAGCGATGCGCGGCGATGCGGGCATTGCTCGTCCAAGATACCGATCCGGCCTTCCGTATCGCGAAACACGACCATGTCTTCGCCGAGCAACCGCACGCGCAGCGGCGTGCCGTCGCGTTCGGCCACCTCTTCGCTCATACAGGCCGGTATCCAATGATGGCGCATCAGCGCTCCCATCGGGGCATCGCCCTCGACCCGGCAGAGAATGTCATTTTGTTTGGGTGTCATCTTGGTTTCTTAGCGAGAAATTCGTCCGCCACGGTTCGGCTTCGGTAAAATACTTCTAATACGAAGTAATTTGCAATTCAAGGCATGTGCGGCTAATTCCACCATTGGAAAAGGGGCAAGATGGCGCAGTTACGATTGGGTATTTCCGGTCTGGGACGGGGGGCCATGCTGACGGTTCCCGGCCTGGCTGCCAATGCGCGCATCGAATTGGTTGCGGGCTTCGATCCATCCCGCGAGCCCCGGCTGGGCCTGCGCCGCGCCTATGGCGTGAGAGCGTATGAGAGTTTTGACGCCCTGATCGCCCATCCCGATCTCGATGCCGTCTATATCGCTTCGCCCCACGGGCATCATGCGTCGCAGGCCATAGCGGCAGCACGCGCCGGCAAGCATGTACTGGTCGAGAAACCGATGGCGGTGTCGATTGCCGAAGCGCGCGCCATGGCCGACGCGGCGGCGGAGAGCGGAACCTGCCTGATGGTTGGTCCGAGCCATGGTTTTGACGGCCCCGTCTCCCTTGCGGCTGATATCATCGCCTCTGGCAATATCGGCCGTGCCCGAATGATCCAGGCGTTCAACTATACCGATTTCCTGTTGCGGCCCCGCAGGCCCGAGGAACTCGATCGCGAGCGGGGAGGGGGCGTTGTGCTCAGCCAGGCCACTCACCAGATCGATATCGTCCGCCGCCTCGCGGGCAGCAAAGTGCGCAGCATCCGGGCGCAGCTTTTCGACTGGGATGTCGAGCGGCCGGCCGACGGCGCCTTTTCCGCCTTTCTCTTTTTCGAGAACGGCGCCACGGCAACGCTCGGCTATTCCGGATATGCCCATTATGACAGTGACGCGTTGCTAGGCTGGGTGGACGAGATGGGAATGCCCAAAGCGCGCGAAACCCATGCACGGGCACGCAGCCGCCTGGCCAGTACCGACGAAGCGGCCCAAAAACAGGCGAGAGGCTTTGCCGGCTCGGCTTCCAGTGCGGACGAAACGATCGTCGCTCATGAGCATTTCGGCTTCGTGCTGGCGAGTTGCGAAAAGGCCGATATCGAACTCACCGCAAGCGGCGTGATCCTGCACGGCGATACCTCGCGCGAGGAGCTTGCGGTGCCCCTGCCCGAGACCCGGCGCACCAATGTCGGCCAGGCGTTCGCCGCCTGCGTCCTCGACGGCGAGGCTCCGATATTCGACGGGGCCTGGGGCCTGCACACGCTGGCATGCTGCCAGGCGATCTTGCGATCAGGCGATGAGGGCCGTGAGGTCATGCTCGACGAAATAGTGTCCGAATCCCGTTAATCCGGAAAGGCTTTCCATGTCCCTGCTTCCCCTGTCCCTTGCCTGCTGGAATTATGATCGCACCGAAGCTTTGGCCAACGGGTCCGTGCGCCCCGATGGCATCGATCTCAACTTCCAGGCGCTTGAAGTCGAAGAAACGTTTTTCCGGATGTTGCGCCATCAAGAATTCGATGCGGCGGAACTTTCGATGTCGTCCTATTGCGTGACGCTGGCGCGAGACAATCCGCCCTTTGTCGCGATTCCGGTTTTTCCCTCGCGGCTGTTCCGCCACAGCTGCATCTTCGTGTCGGCGCAAAGCGGGATCGAACGACCAGAAGATCTGACCGGCAAGCGGATCGGCGTTCCTGAATACCAAATGACGGCGCCGGTCTGGATCCGCGGAATCCTGCAGGACGAATATGGCGTCGACCCGGCGAGCGTTACCTATTTTACCGGCGGCGAGGAACAGCCCGGGCGCGAAGAAAAGCTCAAGCTCGATCTGCCCGATAAATTCCGCCTCGAGCGGATCGGCCCGGACAAAACGCTCTCGAGGATGCTGGCCGATGGCGAGATCGATGCTCTGCATACGGCCCGCACACCGAGCACCTTCTATTCCGAGCCCGATGCCGTGCGGCGCCTTTTTCCCGATTTCGTACCGGTCGAAAAGGACTATTACACGCGGACCGGTATCTTCCCGATCATGCACGTCGTGGCGCTCAGGCGCGAAGTGTATGAGGCCAATCGCTGGATCGCCCAATCGCTTTTCAAAGCATTTTGCGAAGCGCAGCGCCGCCTTTATGACGAGCTGCTGGTGACTGCATCGCTCAAGACGATGCTGCCCTGGCAGATCGCCGCAGTGGAGGAGACGGTCGCGCTGCTCGGCGAGGACTGGTGGCCATATGGGTTTTCCCGCAATCGCGCGGCGATCGACACCTTTTTGCGATACCATCACGAACAAGGCCTGTCATCGCGCCGGCTTCAGCCGGAAGAGCTGTTCGCCGAGGAGACGTTTGAGAGTTTCCTGATCTGAGCGGTCGCCCTTCAGGTTATCCGGAAACCGCTTCGACCTGCGCCGCGTCCGCGACAATGGAATGGCCGCCGGCATTGCTGTCATCCTCGATCAGCGCAATGACACCGGCGGCGAGAGCGGCGGGGGGCATCGCAACATTGTCGTCCAAGATTCCCTGCATCCAGTCGGCGCGTTTGTCGCCGCCGGTCGTGTCGACGATCGGCGTGTCCACCAGGCCCGGCAATATCGCACAGACGCGAACGCCATGGCTGTCCATCAGCTTGCCGCAGCCCTGGGTGAATTGAAGAACGGCCGCCTTGGTGGCGCTGTACAATATGTCGATAAAGCGGTCGTGCAGCGACGAGGTCGATCCGGTGTTCACCACCACGCCGCCTCTGTCCGCCATATGTTTGACGGCAAAATTCGTGCCGGCGAACACCGCCGATATATTCACCGCAACGATCAGTTCGATACGCTCCTTTGGAGTATCCGGAAAAAGGTCCGCGCCCGTCACCATGCCGGCATTGTTGAACACGATGTCGAGCCCGGTTTCCGCCGCAGCGGCCGCGAAGACCGCCTCCAGCGCGCCCAGATCGGCGACATTGCACCGGTGTACGGTCGTGCCGATATTCCCGCCGCACAGGCGCGCGGTCTCCCGGCAGCCTTCCTCATTGAGATCGACAAGATGGATATGGGACGCTCCCCTTGCCGCCAGCGCCTCGCAGGTTGCCCTGCCGATGCCGCTTGCCGCGCCCGTCACCAGTGCCGCTTTGCCTGAAATATCCATTGCCTTGCCCTCCTGGTTCAGTCTCGCGGCCCGGCAATCACCGCGGGCGGCGGCAGATCGTAATCCTTCAGGCGTTCGCGAATGCGTTTCTTGTCGATCTTGCCGGTCGGTCCGAGCGGGATTTCGTCGACGAACACGACCGCATCGGGCATCCACCAGCGCGCTATCTTGCCGTCCAGATAATCGAGGAATTCCTGCCCGTCGGCCTTTTCGCCGGGTTTGAGCTCGACAAGCAGCACCGGCCGCTCGTCCCATTTGGGATGGGTTACGCCGATAACGGCGGCAAGCTGCGCCTTGGCGTGGCCGACGGCGATATTCTCGATATCGATCGAGCTGATCCACTCGCCGCCCGATTTGATCACGTCCTTGGCGCGGTCGGTAATCTGCATGATCCCGTCGTCGGTCAGGGTCGACACGTCGCCGGTATCGAAAAATCCCTCATCGTCGAGCGCGTCGGCCTCTTCGCCATAATAGCCCGAGGCAATGGCCGGTCCGCGGATCATCAGCCGGCCCGGAGTTTCGCCGTCATGCGGCAGGCGCCGGCCCGCATCGTCGACAATCTTGAGATCGATATTGCACAGCAGCCGCCCCTGTTTGAGCTTGAAGGGCACCTGCGCGTCGAAAGGAAGTTCGGCGATTGCGGGCGTGGGAGAGGCGACGGTCGCGAGCGGCGACGTTTCGGTCATGCCCCAGCCCTGGATAACATCGACCCCGTAATCGTCGTGAAAGGTGCGGATCAGCGATTCCGGGCAGGCCGCCCCGCCTACGGTGACGCGCCTGAGCGTGGTGAAACCGACGCCGGCCTCTTTCATGTGATCGAGCAGCATCTGCCAGACGGTCGGCACCGCGGCCGAATAGGTGACGCCCTCGCTTTCGATCAGCTCGTGGATCGACGCGCCGTCCATATGCTGGCCCGGCAGAACGAGCTTCGCGCCGACCATCGGCGCCGAATAGACAACGCCCCAGGCATTGGCATGGTACATGGGAACGACCAGGAGCACCGTATCGCGCTTCGACAGGTTCAGCGCGTCCGGCTGCAGTGTCATCAGCGCGTGCAGATAGTTGGACCGGTGGCCATAGAGCACCCCTTTCGGGTTGCCGGTCGTGCCGCTCGTATAGCAAAGCCCGGCCGCTTCCTCTTCGGAAAAACCGCCCCATGGGCATGTTTCCGATTGATCCGCAATCCAGCTTTCATAGGGCCGCGCGGCGAAGCTCGTCTCTGGCATGCCGGCTTCATCGGTGAGGAATATGACCGTCTCGACAGTCGGGCATTGCGGCAGGATTTCTTCGAGCAGGTCCGCGCAGACGGCATCGGCGATGATCATCCGGTCTGCGGCATGGTTGATGATATAGACGATCTGTTCGGGAAAGAGCCGGGGGTTCAGCGTGTGGTGGATCGCGCCGATGCCGAGGGTGCCGTAACATATCTCGAAATGCCGCGAGCCATTCCACGCCATGGTGGCGACCCGGTCGCCAACGCCGATCCCGGCTTCAAGCAGCGCATTGGAAAATTGCTTCGCGCGGCGGTGCAGGGCGGCATAGGTGGAGCGCACGATTTGGCCGTCGTTCAGCCGCGAGACGATCTCCCGGTCGCCATGCCATTGCGCCGCGTGGTCGAACAGCTTGTCGAGCGTCAGCGCGTAATCCTGCATGAGCGCTTTCATGGCGATGTTCCCTTGCTGTGGTTCAGTCGTCCCATGCTTTGCCGGCCCAATCGGCGGTCAGTTCGCCGCCCTCGGGCAGGGGCACTTCGGCGATCCGTTCCGGTACATTGTCGAATTCCAGCTTGAGCGCCCGGCATATGGTGGCGTGATTGACATAGCCGACGACATGATAGGTGAATTCGAGGATATCCTCGTCGCTGAGAATCTTTTTCAGCGCTGCGAACAGGCCGTCCGACACGCGCCCGCGTTCAAGCACGAGGCAATCGACATAGCCGAGGAGAATGCGCTCGTCCGCGCTGTAGACATCGGATGCCGGCCATTCGGCAATCGCCGCAATCTTCTCTTCCGCCAGCCCGTTGCGCCGGGCCGCCTTGCAGTGCTGGGAAAAGACGAACTGGCTTCCCGCCGTATAGCCGGCGCGCAGAATGCCGAGTTCGCGAACATCCCCGGCCAGTGTGCTGACGGCGGTGTCGGAGAACATGCCGAACATGCCGAAATGGGATGTCGCATGTTTGAAGATTGCCGGCACCAGCGCATAGGTTGTCCACCAGTCGCCCGGGGTTCCCGTCGCCGTACCCGGTTCGGCGACCGGGTCGCGATCGCCGAAAAGCAGGTCATAATAGGGCAGAACGCTCTCATCCGCATCAGCGCGGGAGACCTGTTTCAGACGTGGCATGAGGACGTTTCCTTTGCTTGGTGGTGGGCGCGATCAAACTCTTTCGGCGATCCAGCCTGTCATCAGATCGGCGACGATGTCGCGCTCTTCGACACTGTCTTCGAAATAATGCTGACCTTTCACGAACTCGAGGCCCTTGTCCGCAGAACCCACGGCATCGTGAAG
>JBPOET010000072.1:0-7617 GCA_051251675.1 Parasphingopyxis sp.
GACAAAGCGGTTATTGCCGATCAGGTCGAGCGGTGGCGCAGCGATGCCCTGGCGATTGCGATCAACCGGGCGAGCGACGCCGAGCGTGTATTGAAAAGCTCCGGCGGTCCAGGCTTGGTTGCGGCGGACGAAGAGCTGTTCGCCATCGCCCGCAAGGCCCGGTCATTGCGCTAAGCCATTATAAACTAAATTTTTTCACCGGAAAGGCGCTGGCAGATCAGGTCGAGCTGATCGAGCGAGCGATAGGCCACGCTCACCGTTCCCATCTTACCATTATAGTCGATCGCAACCGCCAAACCGATGGCTTCGCCGAGCTGGCGCTCAAGCGCAACGATATCCGCATCGCGTTCGCGCGGCGGCCTTTTCTGCTGCGTCGATCCGCCGGGCTTGGCGCGGCGGGCCAGATCTTCGGCTTCGCGAACCGAAAGCCCCTGTGCGGCAATCAACCGGGCCAGAGCCTCGACATCCGGCGCGCCGATAATCGCCCGCGCATGCCCCATATCGAGCTCGCCCGACACGACCATGGCGCGCACGGCATCGGGCAATTCAAGCAGCCGCAACAGGTTGGCGACATGACTGCGCGATTTGTGGACGAGGCGCGCAAGCGCGGCCTGGCTGTGGCCGAAATCCTCGATCAGCCTTTTATAGGCTTCGGCTTCCTCGATCGCATTCAGATCTTCGCGCTGGATATTCTCGACAAGCGCGATTTCCAGCGTTTCGGCATCGTCGAAATCCCTAACGATTACAGGAACCTGGTGGAGGTGGGCGCGCTGCGCCGCGCGCCAGCGCCGTTCTCCGGCGACAATCTGGTATCCCGCGCCGTGCGGCCGCACGACGATCGGCTGAATCATGCCGCGCACTTCGATCGAGTTTGCAAGCTCGCTTAGCGCATCCTCGTCGAAATGGCGGCGCGGCTGGTCCGGATGGGGCGCGATCTTGCCAACCGGCAGCATCTGCACCGCCCCTTCATCGGGCGCGGCGCTGACCGACGCCTCCTGCTCGACCTCTCCCATCAACGCAGAAAGACCGCGGCCGAGCCCGCTGGGCTTCTTGCGCGCGGGCGTTTTTTTCTCTGCTTTTCCGTTGCTCATATCCGTCTCTCTCAGGCCGCACGCGCTTTTTTGGGCAGCCGGGCGATGGTTTCGCGCGCGAGCGCCATATAGGCTTCCGATCCCGGGCATCGATAATCGTAGATAAGCGCCGGCAGGCCGTGGCTGGGCGCTTCCGACAGCCGCACATTGCGGGGAATCACCGTCTTGAACACCAGCTTGCCGAGCACCGCACGGACATCCTCGGCAACCTGGCCGGAAAGATTGTTCCGCCTGTCATACATGGTCAGCACGACGCCGAAGATCGAAATATCGGGATTGAACCGTTCCCGGACACGCTCAACCGTCTGTAAAAGCTGACTTAATCCCTCAAGAGCAAAAAATTCGCATTGCAGCGGAACGAGCAGCGACGGCGCGGCGACCAGCGCGTTGATCGTCAGCAGGCCAAGAGAGGGCGGACAATCGATCAGGCAGACGTCCCAGCGGCCAGAGGGCGCGCCGGACAAAGCCATGTTCAGGCGCTCGGTTCGCGCTTCATAGTCGACAAGCTCGATCTCCGCCCCGGACAGATCGACGGTCGCGGCGACGACATCGAGCCTGGGAACGCGCGACGCGATTGCGGCTTCTTCCACAGTTGCATCGCCGGTGAGCAAATCATAACTGGAAAGCCCCCGCTGGTCGTGCCGGATTCCCAATCCGGTAGAGGCATTGCCCTGGGGATCGAGATCGAGCAGCAAGACCTTCCAGCCCGAGGCTGCCAGCGCTGTCGCAAGGTTTATGGCCGTCGTCGTTTTGCCAACACCGCCTTTCTGGTTGGCAATCGCGATGCGGATCATGAACCTCTCCCTGGCCTCACATTGCGCGCGTCTATAATGAAAGCCTCGTCATTGGTCAGACTCGCATGCAGCGCGAAATCACCCTGCCATGTTCGTCGCGCGTCCGCCAGTTCTTCTTGCGCGCTTTTCCCTTTTGGGAGCAGCCATTGCGTTTCGGCATCGGCCAGCCGGTGTGCCAGGGCAAAAAGCTTCGGCAACGCCGTAAAGGCCCGAGCGGTAATGACCTGATAAATATCGCTGTCGATACGTTCGACCTTTCGCCCCTCGATATGGACGCGATCGCCAAGGCCCAGAAGCTCATGCGCCCTTTGAAGGAATTCGACCCGGCGTGACCGGACTTCGACCAGGGTCATGTCCATCGCGCCGATAATCGCCAATACCATTCCCGGAAGGCCGGGGCCGGAGCCAAGGTCGATCCATCGGCCGCCCTGTGCCGGCGGCGAAGCGAGCGATAGGAGCTGGGCGGAATCGCGGATATGCCGGTCCCAGAAACTGTCAATCGTCGATCGCGAGATCAGATTCTGGCGCCCCGCCTCCTCCAGAAGCAGCGCTGAAAATTTTTCCAGCCGCTCCAATGTTTCACGTGAAACGTCCAGCTCTTCGACAAGCCAGGTCTTGACGGCCACCTCGTCCATCCGGTCAGGCGGCCCGCCTGCGCGCATGCACGAGTATGGCGGCGAGAGCCGCGGGCGTTACGCCGCGGATCCTGCGCGCCTCGCCCAAAGTGCCCGGCCGCGCGGCCTGGAGCCTTTCGACCATTTCGTTCGAAAGGCCGGCGATGTCGCCATAATCGAGCATGTCGGGGATGCGGATTCGCTCATCCGCATTGACACGCGAGATTTCACTGGCCTGTCGCTCCAGATAGGGCGCATAGCGAATATCTTCGACCGCCTCGTCGATCACGGAATTCGGGATATCGGCAAGCGCAGGATCGACCGATCGGACGACCGAAGCATCGGCATCCGGGAGCTTGAGCCAGTCAGCCAGCTTCCGCGTTTCGCGATGCTGGCCAAGCACGAGGCCGGCCTTTTCCATCGCATCCGGTGGAACCATTCTCCCCATGGCGTCTTTCACCCGGGACAGCGCTTCGCCACGCCCCAATACCAGTTTCTGATAGACCGGACCCAGGCAGTTCCACGTGTCTGCAGTCGCCGAAAGCCGGGTGACGGCATTGTCCGCGCGTAACCGCAGTCGATATTCTGCCCGTGCCGTCAGCATCCGATAGGGTTCGGTGACCCCCTGTAGAACGAGATCGTCGATCATGACACCAATATAGCTTTCATCGCGCGCGAACCTCACCGGCGCCTCCCCGGAAGCGTTCCGTGCTGCGTTGATTCCCGCGACAAGCCCCTGCGCCGCCGCTTCCTCATAGCCGGTCGTGCCGTTTATCTGGCCGGCCAGATAGAGGCCCGGCATGGTGCGGACCGCAAGATCGTGGCCCAGGATGCGCGGATCGACATGGTCATACTCCACCGCATATCCAGGCTGGGCGATCTCGACCCGTTCCAGCCCGCTTATCGTCCGCAAAAATTCGCGCTGAACATCCTCGGGCAGCGATGTCGAAATGCCGTTCGGATAAACCGCCGCATCGTCGAGCCCCTCCGGCTCGAGAAATATCTGATGGCCGTCCCGGTCGCCGAATCGATGGATCTTGTCCTCGATGGACGGACAATAGCGCGGCCCCTGCCCTTGAATGGAACCGGAGAAGAGCGGTGAGCGATCGAGCGATGCGCGTATGATATCGTGCGTCCGCATATTCGTTCTGCTGATCGCGCAGAAAAGTTGCGGATTCAGCCGGCGCTCCGCGGCAAAAGACATCGTCCATTCTTCGCTGTCGGAGGGCTGCATCTCGAGCGCGGCCCAGTCAATCGTCCGACCATCGAGCCGCGGCGGCGTTCCCGTCTTGAGCCGGGCCATCGGAAGTTTGGCGGCATAAAGCTGTTCCGCAAGCATAGTCGCCGCACGCTCGCCGACGCGGCCGCCGGCATGATTGTCCAAACCAAAATGCAGCTTCGCGCCGAGAAAAGTCCCGGTGGCCAGTATAACCGAAGGTGCTTCGATCCTGCGTCCCCCGTCATCGAGAATCATACCGCGCACCGTTCGGCCATCCCGGTCGAACGCCAGCGCAGTGGCCTCCGCCTCAACGATATCGAGAAGGGACTCCCGGGCCAGCATGTCATGGATCGCCGCGCGGTAAAGTTTGCGGTCCGCCTGTATCCGGGGGCCCCGCACGGCCGCGCCCTTGCTCCTGTTGAGCATACGGTAATGGATCGCCGCCGCATCGGAAGCGCGGCCGATCAGCCCGTCAAAGGCATCCACCTCGCGCACCAGATGCCCTTTGCCCAAACCCCCGATCGCCGGATTGCAGGACATCGCGCCGATCATGTCCCGTCGCATCGAGACCAGCGCGGTGCGCGCTCCCATACGGGCCGCAACAGCCGCAGCCTCGCAGCCGGCATGGCCGCCGCCTACGACGATCACGTCGTAGCGAAGGGTTTGATCGCTTGTCGCCATGCCGCGCCTGTATCAGCGCGGCGATTCGATTCAAAGATGTTTCACGTGGAACGGACGTCTATTTACCGATGCAAAACCGCCCAAACAATGCGTCCAGCATATCCTCTACCCCGCCGCTTCCGCTGAGCCGGTCGAGCGCCGCGCGGGCATGGCGCAGGGTTTCGACGAGCAGGATCCAGTCGCCCGCCACGGCGGCGTCGAGCGCCGCCACCGTCTCGCGAAGCATTTGATGCTGCCGCTCGTTCAGGGCGAGCTGATCGTCGCGGGGAAGGAGCGAACGGGCACGCTCCAGCAGCAGGACTCGCAGCGCATCCATTCCCTGCCCTGTCCGTGCCGAGACCGCGAGCGCCGCCTTGTCGGGTTTTGCCTCACGCCCCGGCTCGTCCGCACGCGGATGGACGATCAGTACGGAGCCTCCGGCCGGCGCTTCCTCCGGCGCGCCAAGCCAGATCAGGATGTCGGCGCTTTCCGAGATGGTCCGGGCGCGCCGGACGCCCTCATCCTCGATCGCGTCGGCGGCCACGCGCAGCCCCGCCGTATCGCTGAACAGGAAGGCGAGCCCGTCAATCTCCACCGGCGCCTCGATCACATCGCGGGTCGTACCGGCCGTTGGCGAGACAATCGCCGCCTCGCGCGCCACCAGAGCATTGAACAGGGTCGACTTTCCGGCATTGGGCGGTCCGGCGAGAACAACGCGGATGCCGTCGCGGATACGCTCGGCCAGCGGCGCATCTTCCACTGCTTCGATTTCACATTTAACATCGCGGGCGATATCCAGTGCGAAACGCTCATCGCTCTCGTCGACATCATCTTCATCGGAAAAATTGAGCACGGCCTCTAGCCTGGCTTCGGCCATGAGGAGGCGTTCCCGCCACCCGGCTATCCTCTGCGCCAGGCCGCCCTCGGCCATGGCCAGCGCATAGCGTCGCTGGCTTTCCGTCTCGGCCGCGAGCAGATCGCCCAGGCCCTCGGCTTCCGAAAGATCCATTCGCCCGTTCATAAAGGCCCGGCGCGTAAACTCCCCCGCTTCCGCCGCCCGCAAACCGGGCCGCGCGCCAAGCGTGCCGAGCATCTTCGCTGCCACGGCCCGGCTGCCATGTATATGAAATTCAACCATATCTTCGCCCGTCGCCGTATCCGGCGCAGGAAACCAGAAGGTTAGCGCACGGTCTATCGGTTCGCCAGTGAGGGGGTCCTTGACCAGCGCCAGCGAAGCCCGGCGCGCCTCGGGCAAACGGCCGGTCAGCGCCTCGAGCACCGGCCCGCTTTCCGATCCGCTCAAGCGGATGATCGCAATCGCACTGGGCAGTCCGCCCGTCGACAGCGCGAATATCGTCGCGCCGTCATCCATGGTCAGCGCCATGCCGGGGCAGTCATTTTTTCGCGCCGCCAATCTGGTCGAAGAATCGGGTCCACATGGAAAGGCCCGCCTCGCTCATCGGTCCCCAGCTGCGCATCAGTTTTTCCACGGTGTCGGGCGTGATGCCCTCTTCCATCGTCTCCTTCATCTTGTCGAGATAGAGATCGTGCACGGGCGTCAGGTCCGGCAGTCCGATAAAGCGGCGCGCCTCTTCGGGGGTGCAATCGACGTCGACGGTGACTTTCATGGGGGGCTCCTCGGATGCTGGCCTCAAAATGCTGGCCTTTCCATACGCAATGCGCGAAACTCCGTCCATGACCTGCCATATTATTGCCAGTCCGGTCGGCGCCATCGCGATCTCGGCCAGCGACGAGGCGCTCCAGTCGATCCGTATGTTGGGCGCCGCTGCGGAGCCGGACACCACCGATCACCCGCTGCTCAACGAAGCTGCGCGCCAGATTACCGCCTATTTCGAGGGCCGGCTGAAGGATTACGACCTTCCCCTGGAGCCCGCCACCACCAAACGCGGAAACGAACTGCGCGCCGCAGTCATCGCAATCCCCTATGGCGAGGCCGCGAGCTATGGCGAAGTTGCGCGCCGTGCCGATTCCGGCCCGCGCGCCATTGGCCGGGTTTGTAGCCATAACCCCCTTCCGCTGGTCGTGCCCTGTCACCGGGTTATCGCGGCAGGCGGCAAGATCGGCTATTATTCGGGCGGCGACGGCATCCCGACGAAACGCTATCTTTTGATTCACGAGAACAGGCAGGAGGCCAGCCAATGGGCAGCATGACCAAGATATCCACTCTGAGCGGCGGCGAGATGTTCGGCGCATATCGCGCCGCACCGCAAGGCGACGCCAAGGCGGCGATCATCGTTATCCAGGAAATCTTCGGCGTGAACCGGGGCATAAGGGCGAAATGCGACTATTGGGCGTCGCAGGGCTATCTCGCCCTCGCGCCCGATCTCTTCTGGCGGCTAAAACCCGGGGTCGAACTCGATCCCGATGTCGAAGCCGAATTCCAGACTGCGCTCGATCTCATGGGCAAGTTCGATCAGGATCAGGGCGTGCGCGATATCGAAGCGACCATTCATGCGGTACGCGAGGAGATCGGCGGCGCATCCCGCGCAAAGGTCGGCTGTGTCGGCTATTGCCTGGGCGGCCGGCTCGCCTTCATGACCGCGGCGCGCACCGATATCGACGCCAGCGTCGGCTATTATGGCGTCGGGATCGACGGTCTGCTCGGCGAAAAACATGCCATCGCGCACCCGGTGATGCTGCACATCCCGACCGCCGACGGATTCGTCCCCGCCGAAGCGCAGGCGGCGATGCATGCTGGCCTGGACGACCATCCCAAGGTGACGCTCCACGACTATGAAGGTCTCGACCATGGTTTCGCGACCGAATTCGGCAATCGCCGCAACGACGAAGCCGCAATACTGGCCGATGGCAGGACCACCGCCTTTTTCGCGGAGATTCTTGCATGAGCGCCGATCCCCGCCTGCAACGCTGGCTCGATCATATGGAGGGCGATCGCAGCGTCGACACGCTGCGCCCCCTGCTCGCCAGCAACGCCACTTTCCATTCCCCCGTCGTGCACACGCCGCAGGAGGGGATCGAACTCACCCTGGCTTATCTGAGCGCTGCGGACACGGTGTTCGGCAATGGCAGCTTCGAATATGTCCGGATGATCGCCGATGGCGACAATGCGATGCTGGAATTCACCGCGGAGCTGGACGGCATCCATGTCAACGGCATCGACATCATCCACTGGAACTCCGACGGCCTGATCGACGATTTCAAGGTGATGGTCCGGCCCCTGAAGGCGATCAACATGCTGTGGAAGATGATGGCGGCAC
>JBPOET010000073.1:0-7607 GCA_051251675.1 Parasphingopyxis sp.
GCGAATGGGGCGGGCATCCGACGCCAAGTTCGTGGATGCTATTGAACGATGATGGAGGAATGCCACAATTGATGTTGTCAGACGGACTTGGTCACACCGGCAGGATATGGGACCACATCGTTCAATGGGCAGAACAACAGCAAATCGGGCAGTTCGTTCTTAGGAAGGCTGAAGACATGCTGAAGCGCTATTCCGCCTGGAAACTCGCCGATGCGTTGACCGCGTTGCCTCCCCCGCCAGAACAATTTGCCGAAGGTTCTTAGCAGCATCAGACCTACCTATAGACTGCCCACATCGGGCGGGATGCATTAAGGCTGACAACCAATGTTGGAATTGCATACGTTTCTGCCATCTTGATCGCCACGGGCAAAGCCTCATTGAGGCAACGGCCAATAGTTCGACGGCCGATTACGATTTTGACCGCTTGTCCAATAGGGACCGCATTCTATCGCTAAAGTTTCGCGACGATTCGCTAGCTGCCGCAACTTGCGATGCGAGAAACGTCAATATTTCTCGGATTTCGACAGCAAGTTCGAGACATTCTTCGTCGGTCTGTGAGTGTAAGCCCTCGCTTAAAATTCCATGCAGCAACGCGAGAGGGTTCATGCCGTCCGGACGAAGAATGGAAGGCAGCAGGTCTTTCACAAGATCAATCTTTTCCGCTGCGACGCGTGTTTGCTTCACATCAGACAACGCAGCCGCGTATACTTCCCTATCGGCTTCTGAGATAAGTCCCTCAATGTCATTCAAAAGGCCGTCGATCACTTCTTCGACAATGCGCCGATAATAGGCAAACGCTCCGATGCCGTATGATTGTGATTCACAAATCAGCCCTTTGACAAGATAATTTTTGTACGCGCCGAGCATGTTCGACACATCTGCGTTGGGCTTGATTGACCATGCCGGAAACTGGCCAATTTTTCGCACGGCTGTCAGATCATCATTGAAGATAAGATAAAACCAGCGAAAAAATTTTCTGCACGACATGCACCCGTATTTCGCCGCGACACTTTCGCCAGCCGACGGGGAGTTCGTATATTCCTTTCCATCAAAGTATTCATTGACCATCGCGAATGTTCGACGATCGCCGCATGTTTCGCAGTCCATATTGACTTGTGGTTTGTCCACATAGTTGAGCTGCGGCGCGATAGTACAATCGAATTTGCGATAAAGTGGATATGTTTCGAGAAAATGCGCGTCGGGCATTATATTACTTTGCCCAAGCATTTTTTGATAATCAAGGTAATAAAAACCCGACCTGTGCCGACCAAACGCAGGCGAGGCAAGGTGCCGGGGCGCGCTAAGGAAGATTGCGCGCGCCAGCTGACACGTTTCAGGCTTGCTTTAAATCCTGAACCAGCGTCCGGGCCATATCGACCATGGCGTTACTGTGCCAAGCAGTGCGTAGACTGCGAATAGTCTTGCTGTATTTGCTGGCCATACGCCGAAGTCCGCAGCTTCTTAGACCTTTGCCATTGCATGATGCGCGACGGTCCTAGCGGTATCGTGCTTTTCGAAGGTACTACTTGCCCATTGGAGGCAAATAGTGGGTTTCATCCCGATAGGGGGACGTGTGCTTAACATCAGCCTATAAAATATATCTTGCGGCTAGCAATTACCGAATCAAAAAATTTTCGGCGAAGTTCCTAATCAACCACCCTACCCCCTTGGGTCCAGGGGCACCCCCACTTGCGCGGGCAAGGGGGATAGTGAGAGATATAGGTACGTGGCGGCGGGGGCGTTGGTCCATAGGGGGGGGGCTTCGCTAAGGCGCGGCTCGGCGGCGGCGCAGCGCCCCATGGCGGCGTGGCGGCGTGGCGGAGGGCGAAGGGTCCATGTGACTCGTGGAGTCACGGCTCGACGCGTTTTTGTAAGGCATTCGGGGGAGCTATCGGGGGAGCCCGACATGAGACTCGATCATGAAAGGCGAAAAAGCAACATAATATCTAGTAGGTTATACGGACACCCGCTCCGCCACTTCGGGATAACTCCGAGCATTGACTACGAACCGGATCCAGGCGGCATCCTTTTTGTGTCATCGCCGGAGCCCGCATAATCGCCTAACTTTATTCCATTGGCTCATGACCTTGAGCGAGAGCTGCCATATATATGGTATCGGCCATGTACGGTCGGGATAGCTGGAACTCTATGAACTTGAAGACAGTGAAGGTTGCCAGTTACAATATGCACAAAGGTATCGGCGCCGATCGGCGGCGCAACCCAGAGCGTATCGTCAAAGTGCTGAACGGGCTGAATGCCGACATTGTGGCCCTGCAGGAAGCCGACCGGCGTTTCGGCCGGCGGTCGGCCGCGATACCCCCGCTCCTGCTCGAGCAGAATAGCGATTATCGGCCGATCCCGCTCGACGTGCAGATCGATTCCATGGGGTGGCACGGCAACGCAATTCTGGCGCGAAAATCGGCAACGATCCATATGCATGACGTCGTGCACATCCCCTATCTGGAACCGCGCGGCGCAGTGATGGCGCAGATCGAGATTAGCGGCATAACCCTGTGCGTGTTCGGCATGCATCTGGACCTGTCGGGCCTATGGCGGCGGAAACAGGCACAGGCCGTCCTGAAGCTCGCCGAAGAACATGGCGCGGATATGCCGACCGTGCTGATGGGAGACCTCAACGAATGGAGCGCAGCAAGCGGTTGTCTGAGGGATTTCGGCCGCGCTTACACCTTTGCCGATTGCGGCCGCAGCTTCCATGCGCGGCGGCCAACCGCACGACTCGACCGGATCATGCATTGCTCCCGGCTGCGCGTGATCGAAAGCGGCGTGGACCGCTCGGCAATCGCCCGCAAAGCATCCGACCACCTTCCCGTCTGGGCCCGGATTGCACCTGCATAGCGATGGCCGGCCATTGTCCTGCCGGCCTCCTCCGGTCTAGGCATCGATGATCGGGAGGGGCGCGAAATGGATGATCAAGTCGGACGGCCGGATGCCGCGCTTTCGCGGCTGCTTGGCGGCGCCTTGAACCGCAGCATTCGCCTTGTCGTTCCCTGCCTTCTGGGCTGGACCGGTGCGTGCAGCCAGACGCCCGCCGAACGGACGGACGAATCAGCAGCACGGGCATCCTGTATCGCTACGGTATCGAACAGGCGGATTGCGATCCCGGCGGGTCGCTTCATCATGGGTGAGAACCCGCGCTATCCCGAGGAAGGACCGGCTCGCGAAGTTATCGTATCCGGCTTTGCGATGGATGCGCATGAAGTGACCAATGCCGAGTTTGCGGCCTTTGTCGACGCCACCGGCTATGTGACGCTGGCCGAGCAGGATCCTCCGCCGATGCCCGGCGCGCCTCCGGAAATGATGCAGCCCGGATCGGCAGTGTTCCAGATACCCTCAGCGGACAATCCCAACTGGTGGCGCTGGGTTGTGGGTGCAAACTGGCGACAGCCCGAAGGGCCGGGCAGCTCCATTGAGGGCCGGGATCATTATCCGGTCGTCCAGATCGCCTATGACGATGCGCTGGCCTATGCCGAATGGGCGGGCGGTGCGCTGCCCAGCGAAAGCCAGTGGGAATATGCGGCGCTCGGCGGGCAGCGCGCGGCCGATACTCCGCGCACCGGCGAAGGCGCGCCTGCGGCCAACTATTATCAAGGCGTCTTCCCGCAGCGCGATCTGGGCGAAGACGGCTATCAGGGCCGCGCGCCCGCCGGCTGTTTCCCGGCGAACGATTTCGGCCTGTACGACATGATTGGTAATGTCTGGGAATGGACGGCAGAGGCCGACCCGCGCGCGCCGGGCAGCGCCGTGATCAAGGGCGGATCGTTCCTGTGCGCCGCCAATTACTGTGCCCGCTACCGCCCATCGGCCCGCCAGTTTCAGGAGCGGGAACTGGGCACCAACCATATCGGTTTCCGTCTCGTCTATCCGGCAGAGGGCGGCACGGATTAGCGCGCTATCTCTTCCGCCAGCCACGCGGCCGCTTCGCCCGGGCTCGCCTTTTCCTCGTCGCGATCGACCAGATAGTTGGCTTCCCGCATCGCCTCCACGGGAATGGCATCGAGAAGCGGCGTCAGCGCCGCAACAAAACGCCCGTCATCAGCCCGGCCCGGCGCAACGATGAGAACCGCATCGTAGTTCGGGATTGCCCCGCGCGGATCGGACAGCACGGCAAGGTTGCTGGCGGCGATACGACCATCGGACGAAAAGGCGGTGATCACATCGGCCCGGCCGCTCTCGACGGCCCGGTACATGAATGTCGGCTGATAGGATTGGGTGCCCCCGAAGCGCAGGCCATAGGCGGTGCGGATACTGGCCCATTCCGGCCGGTTCAGAAACTCGACATCGGTGCCCATGGTGAGCTGGGGCGCGACCTCGGCCAGGTCGTCTATGCTCTCAAGCCCGTATCGCCGGGCGGTTTCCTGCGTTACGGCAAAAGCATAGGTGTTTTCGAAACCCAGCCGCCCCAGCACCCGTGCATCGCGGGTGTCGGTCACCCAGTCGGTCAGCTCCTCCAGCATGGTATCGCGCGGAGGGTTATCGTCGCGGCGCATCGCATTGGTCCAGAGCGTTCCGGTATAGTCGACATAGACATCGATATCGCCGCGCGCGAGCGCCTCGAAAGCGATCGCGGAGCCAAGCCCCTCGCGAAAGCGGATCTCGTAACCCGCCCCCTCCAGCCGCTCGCCGATCAGACGCGCAAGGATATACTGCTCGCTGAATCCCTTGGCTCCTATCGTCACCACATCGGGCCGGGACTGGGCGAGAACCAGCGGCGCCAAGGCGATCGCCACGCCGGCGAGAAGCGCGGCCAGGCCTGAACCGATCATCCATCGGCGGCGCTGCGCTATGCCCGCCTCGATCAGCCCCAGCAGCGCGTCGGCGGTCAGGGCGAGAGCCGCGGCGGCCAGGCAGCCCGCCAGGACAAGTGTCCAGTTCTGCGTCTGGAGCCCCGCGAAAATCATGTCGCCCAGGCTGGGCTGGCCGACCGTGGTCGACAGCGTTGCCGCACCGATCGTCCAGACGGTTGCGGTACGGATGCCGGCCATCACAACAGGCGCGGCAAGCGGCACCTCGACAAGGCGCAGTTTCTGCCGCGGAGTCATGCCTACACCGTCCGCGGCCTCGATGATCGCCGGATCGATGCCGACAATCCCGGTAACCGCATTGCGCAGAATCGGCAGCACCGCATAGAGGCCGAGCGCCAACAGCGCAGGCAGAAAACCGAGCGCCGGCAACGCAACGCCCAGTGGGGCCAGCACCGAATTGAACGCCAGCAGCAGCGGATAGAAAAGTGCCAGCAGCGCAAGGCCCGGGATCGTCTGGACAAGGCTGGCGGCACCCAGCGCGAACTGCCGCAGCCGGTCATTCCGCGACGCGCCCACAGCAAGAGGCAAGGCGACAGCCAGCCCGAGCAACAACGCCGATGCCGATAACAGCACATGATCGGCAAGCAGCGCCGGAACCTGCGCCAGCGCCTCCTGGAGCTGTGGATTCACGAGCCTTCCTCAAGCTTGCGGAGCTTCGCCATCTGGCCTTTGGGCACAGCAATCAGAGCATTGGCTTCAGCGCCGCCTTCGCCCGCCAACAAAGTTTCCGGCAGGCCATCGGCAACAATCCGGCCTTCGCTCATGACAAGGATGCGATCCGCGATGAGCAGCGCTTCGACCATATCGTGTGTGACCATGATCGTGGTGAGACCCAGCCGGTCATGTAACGCACGGTAGGTTTCGCCAAGCTCGTCGCGAGTGAGCGGGTCGAGCGCACCGAACGGCTCGTCCATCAACATCAAACCCGGTTCGCCGGAGAGCGCCCGGGCGACACCGACGCGCTGTTGCTGACCTCCTGACAATTCGCTTGGCAGGCGTTCGGCAACATCCTCAGGTAGCCCGACAAGATCGAGCAACTCGGCCGCTGTGTTGATGATCTCGCCCGCCCCCAGCCGGGGTATGATCATGATATTCTCCGCAACGCTCATATGCGGAAACAGGCCAATATTCTGAAAAACATAGCCGATATGACGCCGCAAATCCGCAGGGTTCTGGTCGTCAACGAGCGCACCGGCAATCGCAACGGTTCCGGCGCTCGGATCGACAAGCCGATTGATCATCTTGAGCAGAGTCGACTTGCCGGACCCGGATTCGCCGACCAGCGCGACGAACGATCCACCGGCGATTTCAAGGCTAAGACGTTTCACGGCAAAGGTCGTGCCGCCGTCGAAACTTTTCGCTATGCCGTCAAAGCTGACGGCGGGGCCGTTTTTCCTTTCCATCGCGGCCGAGCATCGCGGGGCGGACCCGCCCGGTCAAGCGCGGCGGCCGGAAATCGGCCCTAGTCGGCGGTCAGGAGCGCCATGACGGGGCGCGCGATCCGCAGGATCGAACCCTGTTCTCCGCTTTGGCTGAGCAGGACATAGGCCTGGCTGCGAAATCCGTTGTCGGAAAAGCTGAAAAGCTCGAACCCGCGGTCGGAACCGTCCAGGCTCGCCCGCCGGCTCAGGAACAGTTCTGTATAGCTTGGCTCAAGCACGCCGCCGGTCGTGATGAAGTCATAGAAACGTCTGAGATCGCCGACCGTGGAGAACATGCCTCCGCTGCCCATGACGAGCCAGCTTGTCGGCCCCCAATTGGGCGGAATATTCGGCAAGCCGCGCTGAACGCCTCCCCCAGCGGCAAAATCCGTGAGCGCCAGACCCCGGCTTTCGCCATAATTCCCCGTTCGCGCCATATCCGCCGGATCGAAGAAATTCTCGCGCAGAAACGCCGAATAGCTTTGTCCGCTCACCCGTTCGACTATCGCAGCCAGCATTCCGAACGCCCAGTGCGAATGCTCGTTCCCCTCACCCGGGGCAAAGAGCAACGGCACGGCAAGCGTCCGCCGCTCGAACTCGGCGCGGTCGATCCAGGCCAGATCGGCGTCCCAGTCGCTTGCACTTGCGGGAAAATCCGGCAGGCCGGAAGCGCCGGTCATCATCTGCCGGATCGTCATCCCGGCGCGGTCGGCCGGAACATTTTCCAGATAGTCGGCGAGCGTATCATCCTGGCTCAGTTCGCCGCGCTGTTCGAGCAGGGAAATTGCCGCAATGGTGAAATCGATGGGCCGCGAACCGATGCCGAATACCGTGTCGAGTTCGATCGGTACGCCGAGATCCGCATGCGCCATGCCATAGGCCTTGTGGAGCAAGGTCTCGCCATCCATCGCGATGAACACCACGCCGGCATAGCCGGCATCCGCCATGAAATCGTCGATCTGCGTTTCCAGCGTATCGCGGTGCAGTATGATAGCCGGTTCGGCGGCCGCCTCTTCGGCTTGGGCGACTGCGGCGGTCGGCAGCGCCATCAGCGGTAGCAGTAGTGAGGCAAATCGCCGAAAAAACCGATATCGCATCCGCCGTCGCTCCCTTCATTATGACAATAGTCGTAATCGTAGCGGAAATTTGCCCGGAAACAAGACGCGGCGGGGCCGTTTCCAAATCAATCGCGCAATCCGTTTCCACGCGGATCCATCGGGATCGGCACCCGCCACCCCAGGCTCTGGTCGTCGCGCAGGACGGCCTCGGGGATGCGGTGGCGCGTCCGACTGCCGCTGGCCGGCGAAGTGGCCCCGGTCACAGCGACCCCTGCGGTCTTTTGGAAAAAGCGGCGGATCGATAC
>JBPOET010000074.1:0-7532 GCA_051251675.1 Parasphingopyxis sp.
ATATATGGTCCATTCGCGTCTCCATCATGCCTTGCTGTAGGAACGCATATTTTCGAACACAAACGGCTGTGCCTTTGGCACGGCATATTTTTCCTTCTCGCGGTGTGCCGGCCTCCGCTGCGGTTTGGCGGTACGCCCGAGCGCCGAATGATCTGAACGAAATTCCGTTTTCTATCAGTGCGTCATGGGGCGGGTTTCTCGGCATCGATAAAGAGCGCCTGGATCGACATTCTGTCGCCGAGTTCGCGCCGAATCGCTGCGGTCACAGTGTCGAACACGGCGTCGGCATCGCCGCCCCGCTCTACAATTTCGGCGTGGATAGGGTTTCCGAAAACAATGCCCCGCGCAAAAAGTTCTGCGTCGGGGATGGCAATATCGCGGCGCAGCCATTCAACAGAAATGTCCGAAAACCCGGCATCGGTAAGAGCCGCTTCGATTTCCGCCCCGTCGTGATAGGAAAAGGGAACTCGGTAAAATCCCGGCGGCTCGTCGGGAAAAATACGTTCCACAGCTTCGTGAGTCATGCGTGCAAAAGCGTTGGCGTCCCAGCTGTCCCAAGCGCTGAAAAGATAGCGGCCGCCGGGCTTCAGCACGCGCAGCGCTTCCTTATAGCCGCGTTGCTTGTCAGGGAAGAACATGACGCCAAACTGGCAAGCGATCGCGTCGAACCGGTTGTCAGGAAAATGAAGGTCGGTTGCGTCCGCCACCAGGAAGGTCACCTTTTCTTCTGTATCGAATTTGGTTGCGGCGTGATCCAGCATCGAGGGGCTGAGGTCCGTCGCCAGCAACTCGCAATCGCTGCCGATCGCGTTGCGCATATGACGGGTAACTATGCCCGTTCCGGCAGCCATTTCCAGAACCGTTGACGGATTGAGCGTCACAATCCTGCGGGCCATTTCCACCGCAAAATCTTCGAATATGTGCGGTCCCAAACCTTCATCATAATGTATCGGAACATTGCCTGAAAAGCGGGTCTCGAGTTCTGGCATTGGACATTCCCTTTCCTGCAATCCGATGCAGGGTAGGTGCCTTTCTTCAATCGGGATAGGGGGGCGTTTCTCAATGTGAGGCATCGTGGATGCCGCTCGATTGCACCGAATTCGATCAGGTTGTGGTTCGGCGGTCCGCAGGTCGATGTTAACCCTTGGGCTCGGTTCGCCTGTTGCCAGCCACGATCAGCAAATGACGGCGCAACATCGAATATGCACAATGAGAGGAGAGATATCATGGCTAGTGCGAAGGAAATGCGGGAAATCGTCGATCGCGTCTCGGCGGAAGTTATGAGCGAAATGAAGGTCGGTGAAAAAGGCTTCGGCGTCAGTGATCTTGCCGCATCGCTCAAGGAGATGACCGACTCCCCGCAGGAAGCATGGACGATCATCTACAGCACTGCCGACGCCAAATTCGCCGGTCGTTCGGACCTGGCGAATCCCGCCTCGGCATGGAGCATCTCATACAGCACCACAGATGCTGCCATTCGCGAGCCCGCGGTCGCGAAGAAATAGCGGAGCGGGACATGGATGACCGGGTCTGGAGGGGCGTAGAGGCGCTGCTCGACAATTATGTCGGGTTGCGGGCAGCGGATCGCGTCCTCCTGCTCTATACGAGCGACAGCCATCACAGCGCCGCACTGGTTTCCGCCGCGCTCGAGATACGCGATGTGCGCTTCGACCGGCTCTGGATGGCACCGCTCAGCGATCCGGGTTTCCGGGACAGGCTGGAAGTGGTTTTGCCTGCTCCCGAAAGTTTGGCTGGTCGCCTGATCCTGTTGACCTTCGAACGCGATACATTTTCCCATACGGTGGCGCTGACCGAAGCACTGGCCCGATATGACCCGAACCGCTTGCTTATGTTCCGGTCGATCAGCGCCAGCGAGGCACTGTTCGCCCGGGCGCTGAACGCGTCACCCGACGAACTGTCCCGGCGCAATGCAAGCCTGCTCGAGCGGTTCGTCGGCGCCAGCCGTTTGCGGGTGAAAACGCGCGGCGGCAGCGATCTTGATATTGCGATCGATTCGGAGCGCTATCGCTGGATCAGCAATCGCGGGCGGGCCCGGCCCGGGGGCGTCACAATTCTGCCTGCCGGCGAGGTGGCGACCTTCCCGGCCGCGATTTCTGGCGTGCACGTTGCCGATTTCGCATTCAATATCAATATGATAACATCCCGGGATGCGCGCCTTGACCAGGCGCCGGTGCGTCTGTCCATCAAGGACGGCCGTGTTATCGATTTTTCCTGCGACGATTCCGACATGCGGGCTTTTGTCGAGGACTGTCTCGTCCGGCAATGCGCGTCCAATGTCGGCGAACTCGGATTCGGCACCAACTGGTGCATCGACCGGCCGATCGCGATGAATTCCCACATCAATGAACGACGCCCCGGTATCCATCTCGGGCTCGGACAGCATAATCAGGGGCCGGGGGCCGTTGGGTATCAATGCCCGATCCATTTCGATCTGATTGCCGCGGGGGGCCTCGTCTATGTCGATGACGACCCCGTGCCGATCGATCTGGAAAATGTCGTCCCGTCCATGGCGCCGCATCCCGCCCAGACGCGCGACGAAGATGTTTTTTCCCCCGAATCGCTGCACATTTCCGAGGAGGATTGCTGCGGCATGCTGGCCTGCGCCGCAGACTCCGAACCGCTATCGGCCGGGTGAACTACTGGCAGCGGCAATCCGGGGCGCTGGCCGCGGCGTTTATCGCTTCGGGCGGGACGCTGACCGCGACGCTGGCTCTGAAGGCGCTGACGGAATATCTGCCCGGAGCCGGTACGCGGACGATCGATGTCGGGGGCGGGGACGGGCGCATGGCCATCGCCCTCGCGCGACTGGGCCACCAGGTGCGACTGGTCGATACCGATCCGGCGATGATTGCGGCGGCGGGGCGGGCCGTGGAGGCGCTGCCCGACGAAATATCGGCGCGTATCGAGCTGGTCGCCGGCACAGGAGAGGAGGAGGCGGCCTGTGGCGACCGCTTCGATCTTGTCTGCTGTCACAGCGTGATCATGTACGAGGCGGACCCGGCGCCGCTGATCGCGGCGCTTGCGGCACTGGCGCGGCCCGGTGGGGCCGTGTCGGTGATCGGGGTCAATCCCGCTGCGCTGGCGATGCGACCAGGCCTGCAGGGCCGCTGGGGCGAAGCGGTGGAGACGCTGACGCGCGGTGAGAAATCGGCAGCCCGCTATGTCGCGAGCGTCGATCATCGGCGCGAGACGATAACCGCACTGTTCGAACGGTACTGCCTGAGTTTGCTCGACTGGCGCGGGATCGGCATCTTTACCGATCATCTCGAAGGGCCGGTCGAGGCAGAAGAACCCGGGCTCGTGATCGAGGCCGAATGGCTGGCAGGCGGGCGCGATCCCTATCGCCAGGTCGCCCGTTGCTATCATCTGATAGCGCGAAAAGTGGGCTGAAGGACCGGGACGGCAGCCGGAACGAAAAAGGGCGACCGTCTGGCCGCCCTTTTTGTAGAGATATCGGGTCGTTTTCTAACGCGAATAGAATTCGACGACGAGGTTCGGTTCCATGGTCACCGGATAGGGAACTTCGTCGAGCGTCGGGATGCGTGTGAAGACAACCTTGGACGTGCCATCCGGCACGACATATTCCGGAATGTCGCGTTCGTTGAGGCTCTGGGCCTCGAGAACCAGGGCCATTTCCTGCGCCTTGGCCCGCAACGTGATTTCCTCGCCGACCATGATCTTGCGCGAGGGGATGTTGCACTTTTCGCCATTCACCCGGACATGGCCGTGGTTGACGAGCTGGCGCGCGGCGAAAATCGTCGGTGCGAATTTCGCGCGGTAGACGATCATGTCGAGGCGCTGCTCGAGAATGCCGATAAGGTTCTGCGAGGTATCGCCCTTCATCGCGCTGGCTTCTTTATAAGCGCGCTTGAACTGTTTTTCGGTGATGTCGCCATAATAGCCTTTGAGCTTCTGCTTGGCGCGCAGCTGGATACCGAAGTCGGAAAGTTTGCCCTTGCGGCGCTGACCATGCTGGCCGGGGCCATATTCGCGGCGGTTTACAGGGCTTTTCGGACGACCCCAGATGTTCTCGCCCATCCGGCGGTCAAGTTTGTATTTTGCACTTTTACGCTTCGACATGATGCGTGACTCCAATTCGCTTGTTTTTCGGTTCCCGGAACGCACCACCATGCCAGTCTGCATGATGCGGCCACCACTTCACCGGGGTGCGGGGCCAATTGCGAAGCGGGCATCTGGCGGGTGAGAGACGGAAAGTCAAGCTATTTGGCTGCCCGCTCGACTTTCTCGGCATACGGGTTAGAGACGCTGGGCATGAGCAAGATAAAGACAGTGGAAGAGACGGTCGATCCGGCCGAATGCCAGACCATGGTCGAGGTGCGCGACGGTGTGGACGCGATCGACCGTGCGCTGGTTGCCCTGATGGCGCGGCGGTTCGGCTATATGGATGCCGCAGCCCGGATCAAGCCGGGCCGCGAAACGGTGCGCGACGAAGACCGCAAGGCCCAGGTGATCGCCAATGTGAAGGCCCATGCATCCGAACTCGGCGTTCCCGTGCCGCTCGCCGGCGCCCTTTGGGAGATGCTGGTCGAAAACTCGATAGCCTATGAACTGATCCGGTACGATGAGATTCGCGGATAGCGGTTCGCCAGACCCAACCCGGCGAGCATCCGCCAGGAAAATGCAGACCTGAGACTATCGTCTCTTTGTCAGTGCGGAAACTATGCCGCGCAGAGCCGAGATATCGGGCGCCGTCCAGCCTGCCTTGGTGATGAGGGTTCTCAGATTGCGCCGGGTCGTGGGGGCGCGGTCGGGCGGGAAGAAATAGCCTGTCGGTTCGAGCGCGGTTTCCAGATGGGCGATGAGGCCATCCAGCTCGAACTGGGATGCTGGCGGCAGGGCGTCCGTTTCCGTAGGCATTACGAGGTCCACGCCCTTCGACCATTCATAGGCCATCAGGATCACGGCCTGGGCAAGGTTGAGCGAACTGAAGTCGGGATTGATGGGCACGGTTACAATCGTGCCCGCCAGCGCGACATCGTCCGCATCGAGACCGGAGCGTTCGGGGCCGAATAGGATGGCTGAAGCGGCATTGAGCCCATGGATCTTCTCGCCGGCCTCGGCAGGCGTCATCACCGGCTTGCTGACCCCGCGCTTGCGCACCGTTGTCGCGTAGACATGGCTGCAGTCCGAAACCGCTTCGGCGACGGTATCGAACAGCCGTGCATTCTCGATCACGCTGTCGGCGCCGGATGCGGCCGGAAGCGCGCTCTCGTTCGGCCAGCCATCGCGGGGGGAGACGATCCGCATTTCGGTCAGTCCGAAATTGAGCATGGCGCGCGCCGCCTTGCCGATATTCTCACCAAGCTGGGGACGGACCAGAACGATTTTCGGGGGCGGGGAAGAAGTGTCGTTCACTCCTCGAACAGGTCCTTCACCGTTCCGGCGAAATCCTCGAAATCCTTGGCCTCGCGAAAGTCCTTATAGACGCTGGCGAAACGGATATAGGCGACGCTGTCGAGTTGTTGCAGGCCCTCCATCACCATCCGGCCTATGGTCTTGGACGCAATTTCCGTTTCGCCGCTGGTTTCGAGCTGGCGCTGAATCCCCGAAACAAGCTGGTCGATCTGTTCGGTCCCGACACCCCGCTTGCGGCAGGCCAGCGTAACCGATGTGTGGAGCTTGTCGCGGGAAAAGGGCTCCCGCCGGTCCTCGCTCTTGACCACGGTGAGTTCGCGGAGCTGTATCCGTTCGAACGTCGTGAAGCGCGCGGCGCAGCTTTCGCACTGGCGCCGCCGCCGGATCGTCGCGCCGTCTTCGGTCGGCCGGCTGTCCTTTACCTGGCTGCTGTCATGCGCACAGAAAGGACAGCGCATCTAAAGTTCCGGGTAGATCGGAAAGCGCGCGCACAGCGCTTCGACACGTTGCTTGACCTCGGCTTCGACGGCGGGGTCGCCGCTTTCGCCTTTGTCGCGCAGACCTTCGAGCACGTCGGCGACCATATCGCCGATCTCGCGGAATTCGGCCGGGCCAAAGCCGCGCGTCGTTCCGGCTGGCGATCCGACCCGGATGCCGCTGGTTTTCGCCGGGGGCAGGGGATCGAAGGGAATACCGTTCTTGTTGCAGGTAATGCCTGCGCGTTCGAGCGCTTCATCGGCATCCCGGCCGGTAACGCCCAGTGGACGCAGATCGATCAGCGCCACATGGGTGTCGGTGCCGCCGGCTACCAGATCGGCGCCGCGCTCCTTCAGCGTGCTGGCCAGTATCTTGGCGTTTTCGACAATCGCCGCGGCATAGGTTTTGAACTCGGGGCGAAGCGCTTCGCCGAAAGCCACAGCCTTGGCGGCGATGACATGCATCAGCGGCCCGCCCTGCAGGCCGGGGAAGACGGCTGAGTTGATCTTTTTCGCAATCGCTTCGTCATCGGTCAGCACCATGCCGCCACGCGGTCCGCGCAGCGTCTTGTGCGTCGTCGTGGTGACGACATGCGCATGGCCGAACGGCGTTGGATGAACGCCTGCGGCGACCAGACCTGCGAAATGCGCCATATCGACCATCAGATAGGCCCCGACCATGTCGGCGATCTCGCGGAAGCGGGCGAAATCGATAATCCGCGGATAGGCCGAACCGCCCGCGATGATCAGTTTGGGCTGGTGTTCCTTGGCGAGCGCCTCGACCTGGTCATAGTCGATCAGGTGGGTGTCCTCCTTCACACCATATTGGATGGCGTTGAACCATTTGCCCGATTGCGCGGGCCTCGCGCCATGCGTCAGATGGCCGCCGGCATCGAGCGACATACCGAGAATGGTATCGCCAGGTGTCAGCAGGGCAAGCATCACTGCGCCATTGGCCTGTGCGCCCGAATGCGGCTGAACATTGGCAAAGCCGCATCCGAAGAGCTGCTTCGCCCGTTCGATTGCGAGCGTTTCGACGGAGTCGGAGGGTGCGCAGCCCTGATAGTAACGCCGGCCCGGATAACCTTCCGCATATTTGTTGGTCAGTACCGAGCCCTGTGCCTCAAGCACCGCCTTGGAGACGATATTTTCCGACGCGATCAGTTCGATCTGTTTCTGCTGGCGGGTGAGTTCTGCCTTCAGCGCATCGGCGACATCGGGATCGGTCGCGGCGACCCGATCGGAAAAAAATCCGTCTGGCTGAACATCGTTGAGATTGGCAGGGTTGGTGCTCATGCGGGTTCCTTTGCGGGAGGCTGGTTTGAAAGCTTGTCGACGCGGCGCTGGTGGCGGTCACCGCCGAAATCGGTGGAGAGAAAAGCGGCAAGGCAATCCTTGGCGGTTTCGACACCGATCAGGCGCGCGCCCATCGCGATAACGTTTGCATCGTTATGCTCGCGCGAAAGCCGGGCGGACAGATTGTCCGACACAAGAGCGCAGCGGCAGGCCGGGTTGCGATTTACCGCGATGGAGATGCCGATTCCCGATCCGCAGAGCGCTACGCCGAAATCGATATGGTCGGAGGCGACCGCCTCGGCCAGCGCATAGCCGTAATCGGGATAGTCGACGGAATCAGCGGAATACGGCCCAAGATCCTTG
>JBPOET010000075.1:0-7469 GCA_051251675.1 Parasphingopyxis sp.
GCGCATACCAAGCTCGACGAGGCGACGGGCGAGTTGATGTTTTTCAACTATTCCAAACACGCGCCCTATATGCATTACGGCGTTGTCGGCCCGGACAACACGCTGAAGCACTATGTTCCGATCCCCCTGCCGGGGCCGCGCCTGCCGCACGATATGTGCTTCACGGAAAATTATTCGATCCTGAATGACATGCCGCTGTTCTGGAACGAGGAGCTGCTTGAACGAAATGTGCATGCGGTGGAGTTCCATCCCGATATGCCGACCCGTTTCGCGATCATTCCGCGCTATGGCCAGCCGGAGGACATCCGCTGGTTCGAGGCCGAACCCACCTACACGCTGCACTGGATCAACGCCTATGAGGAAGGCGACGAGATTATCATGGACGGCTATTTCCAGGAGGAGCCGCAGCCGAAATCCTATCCCGACGCTCCCGAAGGCCTGGAGCGGATGATGGCCTATCTTTCACAGGGGCTGATGAAGCCCAAGCTCCACCGGTGGCGTTTCGATCTCAAGACCGGGAAAACGTCGGAGGAGCGGCTGGACGATCGGATCCTGGAATTCGGCATGTTCAACCAGAAATATGCCGGACGGAAATACCGGTATGCCTATAGCGCGATTCCGGAACCCTATTGGTTCCTGTTCAAGGGTCTTGTGAAACACGATCTGGATACAGGTGAAAGCTGGTCATACGAACTCGGCGAGGGCCGCTATGCCAGCGAAAGTCCCTTTGTTCCCCGGATCGACGCCAAGGATGAGGATGACGGCTATCTTGTCTCCTATGTCGCGGATGTTAACGCCGACACGTCGGAATGTGTGCTGATAGACGCGAAAAACATGGAAGCTGGGCCGGTCTGCCGGATCATCCTGCCGGAACGGATTTGTTCGGGAACCCATTCGACCTGGGCCAATGGCAGCGATATCGGCATGGGCGACAACAGCGTTCTGGCTGCCTGACATGATCGCTGCAGATGCGGAAAAACGCAGACGGTATCGCGAACAGGGCTGGTGGGGCGACGATACGCTCGCCGACCTGTTCCTGATCAATGCTGCGGCTTATCCTGATCGGCTGGCGCTGGTCGATGCTCCCAATCGCGCCGATTTCGCTTTCGGCGACCCGCAGCGGCTGACCTATGCACAGATGCTGGCCGAGGTTGAGCGACTGGCGGCGGCGCTGCTCGCCGCAGGTATCGGCAAAGACGATGTGATCTTGGTCCAGCTGCCGAACATCAGTGAGTTCGTGAATCTCTATTTTGCCGCCGCCATGATCGGTGCGGTGATCAGTCCGGCGGCCGTCCAGTATCGCAGCCACGAACTGTCCGGCATGTGTCAGATCGTCGAACCCAGGGCATTTGTCTGCGGTACGCATTTCAAAGGCGGCGATCATCTTGGCACGGCGCAAGCCGTGCTGGGCGATGATTGTCGACTGATGACTTTTGGCCCCGGTGCGCCGGAAGGCGCTTTGGATCTTTCGAACGCGGCAGGG
This sequence comes from Parasphingopyxis sp., assembly GCA_051251675.1. Classification (GTDB taxonomy): domain Bacteria; phylum Pseudomonadota; class Alphaproteobacteria; order Sphingomonadales; family Sphingomonadaceae; genus Parasphingopyxis. The sequence goes on from JBPOET010000075.1 coordinate 1,484, forward strand.
GATTCGGCGGCGCTTGCCGCATATCGCGCGGCCAATCCGGTGGATGCCGATGATATCTTCACCATTTGCTGGACTTCGGGCACGACTGGGGTGCCAAAGGGCGTTCCGCGCAGTCACAATCATTGGGTAGCCATCGCACCTGGAACATACGGACCGTCCGGATTGCGCGAAGGCGATGTGATGCTCAACCCATTCCCGCTGATCAACATGGCCAGTATCGGCGGCGTGACAATGAGCTGGCTGCGCATCGCCGGTACGATGGTGTTACACCATCCCTTCGATCCGCAGATTTATCTCGCGCAGATCGCGTCGGAGCGGCCGCAATTCACCATCGCGCCCCCGGCCGTTCTCAATATGCTTCTGCAGGATGAGGCCCTGCTCGAAAACGTCGATCTTTCGAGTATCAGGACGATCGGTTCCGGCTCCGCACCGCTTGCGCCTTCCATGGTCAAGGGTTTTCAGGACAGGTTCGGCATCATGGTGGTGAACCTGTTCGGCTCGAACGAGGGCATGTCCCTGGTCACTGGCCCCGAAGCCGTGCCCGACCCAGTCGAGCGGGCGAGTTATTTCCCGCGCGAGATGGTCCTCCAACCCTATCATGGTGGCGAAGCGATGCCGATAGCGCGAACCCGCCTCGTTCCCCCGGACGGCGGAGAGGAGATAACCGAGGAAGGGGTGTCGGGCGAATTGCATATCCATGGACCCAGTGTGTTCGAAGGCTATCAGGCTTCGCCTGAACAGACGGCGCGGGCCTTTACCGATGACGGCTTCTACAAGACCGGCGACCTGTTCGAGATTGCCGGAGGCGGGCGCTTTTACCATTTTGTCGGGCGCTGCAAGGATGTGATCATCCGGGGCGGCGTGAACATCTCGCCCGAGGAAATCGACCAGTTGCTGGGCGGCCACCCCCTGTTGGCGGAAGCCGGCGCTTTTGCACTGCCCGATGCGGTGATGGGCGAGCGGGTCGGCCTGGCCTATGTACCGCGGGAAGATTGCGATCTGTCGCTGGCGCAGGTGACCGACTTTCTGCGCGAAAAGGATCTGGCAGTGTTCAAATTGCCCGAGCGGTTGTTCCGCTTCGATGCGTTGCCGCGCAACGTTACGAACAAGGTGATGCGCAGCGAAGTGCGCGAGCGGGCGATTGCCATGCTGGAAGGAGAGAGTTGAGATGACGAGCGAAGTGTTTGTGCTGGGCGGCGCGCAGAGCGATTTTGCCCGCAATCTGGAACGCGAAGGTGGAGACATGTTCGCGCTGTTTCGGGAAGTCGCCGAAGCGGCTTTCGAGGCGACCGGCATCGAACCGCGCGAAGTCGAAACCGCGCATGTTGGCAATTTCGTGGGCGAGCTGTTCACGGGGCAGGGCCAGCTCGGCGGCTTTTTCGGTCATGTTCATCCCGACCTCGCCGGCATTCCGGCATCGCGGCACGAGGCGGCCTGCGCCTCGGGCAGTATCGCTCTGCTGGCTGCCGGTGCGGAGATCGAGGCGGGGCGCTATGGCATGGCGTTGGTGCTCGGGATCGAACTGATGCGCAACGTTCCGGGGCAGCGCGCGGCCGAGCATCTCGGCGCGGCCGCCTGGGTCGGACAGGAGGCGAACGAGGCCCGCTATATGTGGCCCTGGATGTTTTCGAAAGTCGAAGAGGAATACGAGAAACGCCATGGAATCGACCGGGCCTATCTGAAGGCTATCTCGGAAAACAATTTCGCCAACGGCAAGCGCAATCCCAATTCGCAAACCCGGGGCTGGGAGATCACGCAGGCCCATCTCGGCGACGATGACGAATGCAATCCGCGGATCGAGGGTCGGCTTCGCAAATCGGATTGCGGACAGGTTACCGACGGGGCGGCGGCGATATTCCTCGCCTCGCGCGCCGTTGCCGAGGCCTATGCAAAACGCCGCGGAATTGCTTTGGAAAGCATTCCCCGGATCAAGGGCTGGGGGCACTCGACCGCACCGCTGCTGTATCAGCGAAAGATCAATGACAGCGCGGGGCAGCCCTATGTCTTCCCCTTTGTCCGCAAAGCCATGACCGATGCCCTGCGCCGTGCCGACATGACCGATATTTACGGCTGCGACGGGGTAGAGGTGCATGATTGCTTTTCGATCACCGAATATATGGCGATCGACCATTTTGGCATTACGCCGCCGGGCGAAAGCTGGCGCGCGATCGAGGACGGAACGATTGCGCTGGGCGGCAAGCTGCCGGTCAATCCATCCGGTGGTCTGATTGGATCGGGCCATCCCGTGGGCGCGACCGGGGTACGGATGATGCTCGACAGCTGGCGCCAGGTGACGGGCAATGCGGGCGACTATCAGGTCGAGAACGCCCGCAACTTCGCCACTTTCAATGTCGGGGGCAGCGCTACGACATCGGTCAGCTTCGTGGTGGGCGTCTGACGGAATGGCGCAGGCCTATCTCTATGACGCGGTGCGCACCCCGCGCGGCAAGGCCAGACCCGAGGGCGGGCTTGCGGCGCTGAGCCCGCAGGAACTGGTGAAACAGCAGGCTGCTGCGCTTGCGGAACGTTGCGGCGATGGAGCGCGCAATCCGGATGCGCTGCTCCTCGGCTGTGTCGGGCAAGTCGGAGACCAGGGCGGGCACATCGCGCTGGTTTCGAAGCTCCATGCCGGATTGCCGGATGAGATGGCCGCCGTTTCGATCAACAATTACTGCACGTCGGGCCTCTCGGCGATCGGACAGGCCGCCGCGATGGTTGCCAGCGGCCAATCCGCTACCGTGCTTGCGGGGGGTGTCGAATGCATGAGCCGCGTGCCGTTCATGGGCGACAAGGCAAGCTATTATAGCGACCCCGCTTTTCCCCATCGCACCCGCTATATCCCGGTCGTGCTCGCAGCCGATCGGCTTGCCAATGCGGAGGGCATCAGCCGGGATGAGCTGGACGCCGCAGCGCTTGCTTCACAGCAAAAGGCCGTAGCGGCGGAGGGGAACGCCGCTCTGCAACGCTCGCGCATCGCGACGGGCGGCCTGGCCGAAGAAGAATGTATCAGACCGAAAACCGACGCGGCCTTTCTCGCCGCCATCGCGCCCGGTTTCGGGGCCTTGCAGGATCAATATGCCGAAGCGCTCGGCGGCGCGCGTTTCGCACCGCTTCATACCATTGCCCATGCTCCGCCGGTCTGCGATGGGGCGTCGCTCGCGCTGATCGGCAGCGAGGATCGGGACAGCGCCCCGCGTGCGAGGATACTCTCCTTCGCCGAGTGCGGTGGCGATCCGGCGGCATCGCTGACAGCAGGCTTCGCCGCGATGGACAGGGCGCTGGAAAGGGCCGGCCTTGCGCTCGGCGATATGGACCGGATCGAATTCATGGAGGCCTTTGGCGTTACCATCGCCAAGTTTCTGCGCGACAGGGATGTCGATCCTTCCCGGGTCAATGTCGGCGGCGGCCATATCGCCAAAGGACATCCGATGGGTGCCAGCGGCGCCATCCTGACATCCTCGCTGCTCGACAGCCTCGACGCCGCCGATGGCTCTTTGGGGCTGGTGGTCATGAGCGGCGCTGCGGGCGTCGGTACCGCCATGATTGTCGAACGGATGAACTGAGAACTGGTGAGGGAACGCTGTGTCGCTTCAAACGGCGCTTGCGCGCAACAGGGCGTCAACAGGGATGGGAAAGCCAGTTACAACCCCAGGGCGGGCCCGCCGGGTGTCCCATTTTTCGCATTGTCGCATTGAGACCAGGCCGCCAATCAATTTTCCTTCAGTGAATGGCTATTCTCTGCAGTCACGCTGTTTCCACGGTACGAGGCTTTTGTGATCTTGGCAGTCACGAGTTTCTGACGGTCGCGCTCCGGATGGTTTATGCAATCCACATGGGTCCATCTGCGCAGTGTGTACTGGCAGCTGCCTGATGGCTGGCATTCGATAGGCTTTTTGCTGCCAGCCTGTGGGTCTAACCGAGGAGAATAGCATGACTCAGGCCCGCGACGAAGTCGGCGTATACGAATATAGCGGCGGCATTGTAGGCCCGGGGATCGAGCCAGCTGCCACGGTAAAAGACGGCGGCACGATCCGTACGGGCACTCCACCAGGATGCTGGGGCCCGATGATCACGCCCAAATTCCAGGGCGGGCATGAAGTAACCCGCCCGGTCATGGTCGAAGGCGCCGAGGTCGGCGATGCCGTCGCCATCCGGCTGAAAAAGGTGCAGGTTACATCGCTGGCTACCTCATCGGGCGTGATGGAGTTTGTGGATGGCCGTTATCTGGGCGACCCTTTCGTCGCCAAGCTGTGCCCAGAATGCGGCACGACCAGCCCCGCCAGCCACATAGAAGGGATCGGGGACGATGCCGTCCATTGCGATTCCTGCGGGGCGGAGGTGAATGCCTTCCGCTTCAGCAATGGCTATGTGATCGTGCTCGACCGCGAAAATGCGATATCGCTCACCGTAGGACAGGATGTCGCCAACGAGCTGGCTGTCGACGCCAAGGTCAACGCCGCCATGCCCGACCATTCGGACCAGCATTCCATCCTGTCGCTGGCGCGTGCGGACATTTCCGGACTGGCGTCGCGGATGCGCCCCTTTCTCGGCAACATCGGGACGATCCCTTCGCGCGATCTTCCCGATTCCCATAATGCCGGCGATTTCGGGACTTTCCTGCTCGATGCGCCGCATGGTTACAGTTTCACGCAGGAAGAGCTCGACGAGCACAAGACCGATGGTCACATGGATACGAATTCCGTGCGTGAGGGTGCGATCCTGATCTGTCCGGTAAAGGTCCCCGGCGCGGGTATCTATATGGGCGACATGCATGCCCAGCAGGGCAATGGCGAAATTGCCGGGCACGCCACCGATGTAGCCGGCGAGGTTGAGTTGCAGGTCGAAGTTATCAAGGGTCTTGAGCTCGATGGGCCGATCCTGTTGCAGACTGCCGATGATCTGCCGTTCCTTGCCCGGCCCCTGACCGAGACGGAGCGTAGTGCCGCGAACGCGCTGGGCGAAAAATATGGCCAGTTCGAGATTGAGGACAATGCTCCCATCACATTTATCGGGAGCGGGGCTACGCTCAACGATGCGACCAAGAACGGGCTGGACCGGGCCGCCAGGGTGACGGGCATAGCCTATGACGAGATATTGAACCGCGCGACCATTGCCGGTTCGATAGAGATCAGCCGCCTGCCCGGCGTCGTTCGCGTGACCTTCATGTGTCCCAGGTCCGTGATTGAGGGCATGGGGCTAGCTCACCTGATTGACGAGCAATATGGCTAGAGCCGTGGCCAAGAATGCTGCAGCAGGCGGATATTGCAGTGCGGTGCGGGGATAGCACCACCTGGAGAGGGTGCGCACAATAAAAATCACTTTGAAGCCGCCCATTTACGATCATAAACCCGAGAGGAAGAGAGCGATGGCAACCCAAGCAAGTGTAACGGACAAGGCGCCCGGACGCTGGGCGCGGAAATATCCTGAGCTGGGGCAGGAGCCATTGCCCGTCACGCCCTATATCGATCCTGAATATTATCAGAAGGAAAAGGATCGGATTTTCAAGAAGCAGTGGCTTTATGTCGCGCTCGAACGCGAAGTTCCCGAAATCGGATCCTACAAGGTTCGCCGACTCGACTGCGCCGATACATCGGTGATCATCATGCGCGGCAAAGACGGCAAGATCAGGGCTTTTCACAATGCCTGCTCGCATCGCGGCAATACGGTGGTGACTGAAGAAGGTCAGGAAACCTATGGCCGCAATCGTGCCGGAGTTGTCACCTGCCGCTTCCATGGCTGGGTCTATGATGCGCTGGGCGAACTGGTCAGCGTTCCGCAGGAAGAGCGTTTCTATTCCTGCTTCGACAAGTCTGAAAACGGTTTGACCGAAGTGCATTGCGATATCTGGGCCGGATTCATCTTCGTCAATGTCGATCCCGGCCCCGTACAGCCTCTGAACGAATTCCTGGGCGGATATGCCGATCACTTCGGCGGCTTTGATTATGGTGCCTGCGATTACGGGTTCACCTATCACACAACGCTGGAT
>JBPOET010000076.1:0-7455 GCA_051251675.1 Parasphingopyxis sp.
GAATACGCGGATGAGAAAGCAAAAGAGCAGTCCAGCCGATGCAGCCAATGTGGTGTTCCCTATTGACAGACCCACTGCCCGATGCACAATAACATCCCCGATTGGATCCGCTTGACCGCCGAAGGCTTTTCAATCTTGGCGAGCAGGGCTGCGCGGCCCTGTATCAGTTTCCTCGCCTCCGCCGCATCTTCCGGTTTCTGGACGAAGGATAATGCGATCCAGTCCACCCCCTGATCCAGCGCGAAGGTGAGGTCGGCGCGGTCCTTGTCGGTCATCGCCGCCATCGGAATGACGACGTCCGGGACGTTGAGCCCCTTGTTGTTGGAGAGCGGTCCGCCAACTTCCACGGTCGTTTCGATCGACTCCGATCCGGCTTTGGTCACGCGCAGCACGATCTTGCCGTCGTCGAGCAGCAACCGGGCGCCCTTTTCGATCGCCTGGAAGATTTCGGGATGGGGCAGGGTAACGCGGCTGGCGTCTCCGGGGCTGGCATCGCTATCAAGCGTGAACATACTGTCCGTCTTCAGCTGGACCAGGCCGTCGGCAAACTCGCCTACCCGCAATTTCGGCCCCTGAAGGTCGGCAAGAATCGTCATCGGGCGGCGAATGTCTTTCTCCAGTGCCCGGATCGACGCAATCACTTTCTGATGATCGTCATGGCTGCCATGGCTCATATTGATCCGGAAGGCGTCCGCACCGGCAAGATAGAGCTTGCGGATCATCGCCGGATCGGCGCTCGAGGGACCGAGCGTGGCAAGAATGCGGACCTTGCGCTGGCGCGGGGCAGTGTCTGAAATCACAAAGCCTCCTGACTGGCTGGACTTATGGTTGCGGCTCTATAGCCTTATCATGACAGTGCAACTGCAACGGAGCCACTTTCGATGTCCGATTCCCCTATCATGCCCGATATTGACGATGCGGTCGCCGCCGCCGCGTTTCGCCGCCTGGTCTCTCATCTGCGCCACCGGACGGACGCGCAGAATATCGATCTGATGGGTCTGTCCGGCTTCTGCCGCAACTGCCTGTCCGACTGGATTTCGGAAGCATCGGCGGACCGGGACATCAACCTGCCAAAAGAGGAAGCCCGCGCAGCCATATACGGCATGCCCTATGCCGAATGGAAGGAACGGTATCAGGAAGAGGCGACGCCCGAACAATTGCAGCGGATGAAGGACAGCGTTGCGAAGAATGCTTGAGGCTTTTCACATGCTCGCCTAGAGCCTCGCGCTTTCCCTATTCCAGCAGAAAGACATCACCATGGCAGATGGCACGGTACAGGCAGACAGGCTCAGGCTTTTGATCGAGCGAATCGAACGGCTCGAGGAAGAAAAAAAGGCGATGGCTGACGATATCAAAGACGTTTACGCCGAGGCCAAGGCGGTCGGCTATGATCCCAAGATCATGCGCAAGGTCGTAAGCCTCAGAAAAATGGATACGCATGATCGGCGCGAGCAGGACGACCTGCTGGAAACCTACAAGGCTGCTCTCGGTATGGACTGAGGCTGAAATTGCCCGGCCGAGCGACTTGGTTTACATTCAGGCCGCGATAGGGAGCCGGGCATGATCACCAAGACAGGGCCGCATATCGAATCGCCATCGGTTTGCAGATGGCCGTAGCGGTTCGCCTGGGCCGGGCCGATGACGCCGAACGCTGCCGGGCGATCTATGCGCCATTCGTCGAAAACACCTGGATCAGTTTCGAGGAGGAAGTGCCGTCACTGCGCGAAATGGCGCGGCGGATCGAAGGCTATGGTTCTTCGCACGGCTGGGTGGTTGCCGAGCTGGACGGCGAGGTCGCCGGTTATGCCTATGGATCGCCGCACCGGCTGCGTCATGCCTATCGTTTTGCCTGCGATGTCGCCATTTATGTGCCGGATGCGAATATCGGGCAGGGTATTGGCAGGGCGCTGTACGAAGCGCTGTTTCCGATATTGGCGGGTAATGAGGTCCATGCCGCCTTTGCCGGCATAGCGCTTCCCAATGATGCCAGCGAAGCTTTGCACAAGGCCGTCGGCTTCACGCCGGTCGGCATCTATCGCGAAGTCGGCTGGAAGTTCGATGCTTGGCGCGATGTCGGCTGGTGGCAGAGGATTATCGAAATATGACGAGATTTTTGCGCGAAGCCTTGCGGCAAGCGATAGCCCCTGAATGGCGGTTGCTAGCGATCCTGATCGCCATCCTTCTGACGGTAACCAATATGGTCATCCTGTCGGAAATATCGGGCGGTGGTGCCAAAACAAGTCCGGCTTTTATCATCGCGGCGCTTGTTCGCCTTTTTGGGATCTACTTTTTCATGATCGCGTTGATGCGCCGCGCCGTGTCTTCTCCGCGCGCACTGTTCATGCCCGATGGCGCTTTTTGGGCCAGCGTGCTGCTGGGCATTGTTGGAATGGCTTTGGCTGCCGGACTCAGCGGGCTGCTTCCTGAAACAGCTGACGAGTTTTTTACAGTTGTCGCCAGCAATCTGGGCACCATTCTCCTGCTGCCGCTTGCCGTGTGGACGGTTGCTCTCGCGACCGTCCGTCCCTTGGCGTTCAATCCGCTTCCCTGGCTCAGGGAATTTTCCCAATGGCTTTCGCCGCTGATCGTCGGACATCTGATATTTGTGCTGCCGATTGCCTTGTTGCATGGCTATATCGATGTTGGATTGGTTCAAGGTACGATCGAACGAACTGTTTGGCTTGAAATCGTCGATGGCGTGCTCAGTTGCCTTATCCTGCTCCTGAGTCTTGGGCTGATGGTTACCGCCTATCGCCGCGTTGCCAATCGCTAGCTGCCTCGTCTATCGGGGAGCTATCAGACAAACATAACAAGGCAATGACGAAATCCCATGGCAGGCCATAGTAAATTCGCAAATATCAAGCATCGCAAGGGCGCACAGGACAAGAAGCGCTCAGCACTGTTTTCCAAGCTCAGCCGCGAGATCACGGTGGCGGCCAAGATGGGCACGCCCGATCCGGACATGAACCCGCGGCTGCGCCTTGCCGTCAACACGGCGCGTGGCCAGTCCATGCCCAAGGACAATATCCAGCGCGCGATCGACAAGGCGACGGGCGGCGATGCCGAAGATTATGAGGAAATCCGCTTCGAGGGCTTCGGCCCGGGCGGCGTCAGCCTGATCGTCGAAACGCTGACCGACAACCGCAACCGCACTGTCACCGATGTGCGCACGATCTTTTCCAAAAATGGCGGCAATATGGGCGAAAGCGGATCGGTCGCCCATGGTTTCGAACGGCTCGGTCTCGTCACGTACAAAGCCGATGCAGGCGATGAGGAAAAAGTGCTCGAAGCCGCCATGGAAGCCGGGGCGGAGGATATCGCCTCGGGCGATGACGGCCATGAAATCTGGACGGCCGCCGACGATCTTCACGCCGTTGCCGGTGCGCTCGAAAAATCCCTGGGCGAGCCCGAAGGCGCAAAGCTCGCCTGGCGGCCCAATGTCGAGGTGACGGTGAATGAAAAGGAAGCGCAGACGCTGCTCAACCTTGTCGACGCGCTCGAAGATAATGACGACGTCCAGACCGTCTGGGGCAATTACGATGTGCCCGACGAGATCATGGAGAAGCTGTCCTGAAACTGATCGGCCTCGACCCGGGGCTTGGCTGCACCGGTTGGGGCGTCATCGCGGCGGAGGGCAACCGATTGTCGCATATCGCCAATGGCCGGATCAGGACGGACGCCAAGGCGCCGATGGCTGAGCGGCTGGTTGTGCTGGCCGAAGGCCTGCGCGCCGTTCTCGCGGACCATGGCCCCGAAGATGCGGGCATCGAGGAAGTGTTCGTCAACTCCAATGCGCAATCGACGCTGAAGCTGGGCCAGGCGCGCGGGGCGCTGATGCTCGTGCTGGCCGATGCGGGCCTGCCGGTTGGCGAATATGCGCCGCGCTTTGTGAAAAAGGCGGTTGTCGGCACCGGCGGCGCGGACAAGGCGCAGATCCATGCGATGGTTTCCGTCCTGCTCCCCGGCGCAAAAATAGCCGGGGCCGATGCCGCCGATGCGCTCGCCGTCGCGATCACCCATGCCCATAACCGGGCGAGTGTGCGGGCCGTGGGGCAGGCCGCATGATCGCGAAACTCAAAGGCATATTGGAAAGCGCGGCCGCCGATCACGCGGTGATTGACGTGCAGGGCGTCGGCTATCTGGTCTCGGCCTCGTCGCGGACACTGGATGCGCTGGGGCCGGTGGGCGGCGATGTGACCATCCATACCGAGATGCTGGTCGGCGACGATTTTATCCGGCTGATCGGCTTTGCCAGCGCCAGCGAGCGTGACTGGTTCCGCCTGCTCGGCAGTGTGCAGGGCGTGGGCAGCAAGGTCGCGCTGGCCCTCCTCTCGACACTGGAGACGGCGGAATTGCAAACGGCGATCGCGGCGGGTGACGCAGCGATGGTCGCGCGCGCGCCGGGTGTCGGTCCCAAGCTTGCCTCGCGGATCGTCAATGAGCTGAAGGACAAGGTTGGAGGGATCGCGATTGCATCGGGCGGCGGTGTCGCGCCCGTCGCGGGCGGGGCCTCTGCGGATGCGGTGTCTGCGCTGCTCAATCTCGGTTTCAAGCCTGCCGAGGCGAGCGCCGCTGTGGCTGCGGCCCAGGGCGAACTGGGTGCCGATGCCGGGCTGGATGCGTTGGTGCGAACGGCGCTGAAGAAGGCAGCGAAGTGACGGAGATATCGCTCCGACGTGGAATTGTGGCTCTACTGGTCGCACCGCTAGTTCCGGCTTTGCTTTTGGCGCTGTGGTCCAGCACGCCTGAAAATTTTAAAAACGTATTCGCAATTATGGCGATACTTGCGGAATTGTCCGCAATTGTGCTCGGCTTTCCAGCGGTTCTGATTTTGCGCAACAAGATTAGACCTCGGTTGGTCTGGGCGTTATTGTTCGGTGGAGTTATTGCCGCGTTGCCTTGGCTATTTTTCGGCCTCTTGCCGGGTTCAGGTCAAGCTTCGCTCGGGGGCGTGGACACGGTTGTTGACGGACAGCTGACATGGTTCGGACTTTCTGTGCTACTAAAGTCTGTAGGCGTGACGTTCCTATTGGGCACTATCGGCGGCGCGATCTTTTGGATGATTGCGGTATGGCCTGACATAAGAATTAATCCGGTAGAAGACTCCGATGACTGACACCGATCGCCATATCTCGCCCGAGCGCCAGCCCGAAGATGTCGATGCGGCGCTGCGCCCCAAGGCGCTGGCCGAGTTTATCGGGCAGAAGGCGGCATGCGACAATTTGCGGGTTTTTATCGAGGCTGCGAAGAGCCGGTCGGATGCGCTCGATCATGTCATGCTGTTCGGGCCGCCGGGGCTCGGCAAGACGACGCTGGCGCAGATTGTTGCGCGGGAACTCGGCGTGGGTTTCCGGGCGACCTCCGGCCCGGTGATCGCAAAGGCCGGCGATCTCGCGGCGCTGCTGACGAACCTCGAGGACGGCGATGTCCTGTTTATCGACGAGATTCACCGGCTCAATCCGGCCGTCGAGGAAATCCTCTATCCAGCGATGGAAGACCGGGCGCTCGATCTGATTATCGGCGAGGGGCCGTCGGCGCGATCCGTGCGGATCGACCTGCCGCAATTCACCCTGGTCGGCGCGACGACACGGCAGGGCCTGATCACCACGCCGCTCAGGGATCGCTTCGGCATCCCGGTGCGGCTTACATTCTACAGCGTCGAGGAACTTGAACTGGTCGTCAGCCGCGCCGCAGGCATGCTCGATCTCGGGATCACCGAGGATGGCGCGCGCGAGATCGCGGCCCGGGCGCGCGGCACGCCGCGTATCGCCGGCCGCCTGCTGCGCCGGGTGCGCGATTTCGCCAATGTTGACGGGGTGTATGAGGTTGATGCCAAAGCCGCCGATGCCGCTCTCAACCGGCTGGAGGTCGATGCGCTCGGTCTCGACATGATGGATCGTCGCTATCTGATGATGATCGCCGATATCTACAAAGGCGGTCCGGTCGGTGTGGAAACGCTCGCGGCGGGCCTGTCGGAACCGCGCGACACGATCGAGGAGGTTATCGAGCCCTATCTGATCCAGCTCGGCCTGGTGGCGCGCACGGCTCGCGGGCGCATGCTGAACAGCCGTGGCTGGAAGCATCTCGGCCTCAATCCGCCAAAGACTGCTGAGGACGGACTGTTCGATTAGCGCGCTCACCGGTTGCACCATCGCGACCATCCGAAAATCCCGGCTTCCCGCGCGACTCCGGCCCGGCTAAGGCTGGGGGCATGAACGAAGACACGCGCGACAGGCCGTCTGGCGGCTATTTCGACGGCAAGCAGCATCGCTTCCCTGTGCGCGTCTATTTCGAAGACACCGATCTTTCCGGAATTGTCTATCATGCCAATTACTTGCGCTATATGGAGCGCGCCCGGTCCGACATGCTCAGGATTTCCGGGATCGATCAGCGCGCGTGGATGGAGGCGGACGAAGGGGCCTATGCGGTCGTCGACCTGGCGATCAAATACCGGCTTCCCGCGAAACTGGATGACGATCTGCTCGTGGTCAGCCATGTTGTCGGTGTGCGGGCGGCTAGCTGTTCCATTCATCAGCGAGTCATGCGCGGAAGCGAAATATTGACCGAAGCTGAGGTGAAGGCTGCGTTGGTCGCGCCAACGGGGCGACCAATACGCCAGCCGCGCGAGTGGATTGATACGTTCAAGCGTTTGGAAACAGGAGAATAAGTAACGCTATGGGAGGATTGGAACTCGGCGCGAGCGAATCGCTGATGAACCCGATGACGCTGTTCCTGCAGGCCGATATCGTGGTGAAAATCGTGATGGTCGGGCTGCTATTGGCCAGTATCTGGACATGGGCGATCATTGTCAGTCATGGCCGGAAAATCGGGCAGATGCGTAAAAGAAGCGAGCGGTTCGAGCGCGATTTCTGGCGGGCCGACGATATCGACCGGTTTTATGACGCACGGGGCGGCGAAGAGGTCCCCGCAGCCCGTGTGTTCAGCGCGGGTCTCAGCGAATGGCGGCGTTCGACGAAGAATGGCACGATTGACCGCCCCGGCACGCGTCAGCGTCTCGCGACGGCAATGGGCGCGGCGGTGGCGTCCGAGATGGACAAGCTCACAGACCGGCTCAACATCCTCGCCACCGTGGGTTCGGTTGCGCCCTTTGTCGGCCTTTTCGGAACGGTATGGGGGATTATGCGCGCCTTTACCGATATTGCCGGCCAGGCCTCGACCAGTCTCGATGTCGTGGCGCCGGGCATTGCGGAGGCCCTGTTCGCGACGGCGCTTGGCCTGTTCGCGGCGATCCCCGCCGTTATCGCCTATAACCGGCTGACGCACGGGCTGAACCGGCTCGAGGCGCGGTTGACCCGTTATGCGGACGGCCTGCACGCGACGCTGAGTCATGAGCTGGAGGCGGCGCGATGAGGATTGTTTGTCAGAACATTGCTTTCGCAATGTCGCCGCACCGGTCCGCACCCCCACCCGGCCTCCCACTTGAGTGTACCGCGA
>JBPOET010000077.1:0-7447 GCA_051251675.1 Parasphingopyxis sp.
GCCGAAGGAGGCGCCGCTTTGCGGATCGCGGATTTCAAGTATCTCTCCACTGCACAGCTGGCTTGAGCCGTATCGCTGGACGACAAGCGTGCTGTCCGACGTCAGTGTCGGGCACATGCCGTCCAGATCATTCCGGTAAACGGTGCTGCCCACGCGATAGAGTATCGCCTGGTTGCCGATGATCGAGCTTTGCGTCGTCGGACGGGTCGTTATGCAGGGCTGGGAATCGCCTGGTGCCTTGCCGTCGAGCAACGCCGCCATCCGGCGCTGATCGCGTTCGGACAGAGGATCGGCCTGGGCGCCCGAAGCTTCCATCGCATTGGCCGCGCATCCGGCGAGCAGGGGCGCCAAAAGCGCCACGGGTATGAATCGAACCATGTCTAAGTTCCTTCCGCTTTTTGCCCCCGAAGGCTCAGGATAGCACAGCTTTGCCTAAAACGCATCTTTAGCGGCGCGGCGCTCAGCCAGTTCTTCCGCCGAGCCGGCGCGCATGAAGGGATTGGTCGCCCGTTCGAGCCCTATGGTGGTCGGGACGGTGGCCTTGCCCTCCGCCCGCATCGCGACAACCTCGTCCATCCGCGCCCGCAAATCGCGATTATCGGGTTCGGCGGTGACAGCATAGCGGCCATTCGCCTCGGTATATTCATGCGCGCAATAGACCCGCGTCTCGTCGGGCAGCTTTTCAAGCTTGCGCATATTGTCGAACATCTGCGCGGCCGTGCCTTCGAACAACCGGCCGCAGCCCATCGCAAACAGCGTGTCGCCAACGAAGGCGGCATCCTCGCCCGGCAGATAATAGGCGATATGGCCGGCCGTATGCGCCGGCACATCGATGACGTCGGCGACAACTTCGCCAAGCTTTACAGTATCGCCCTGTTTGACGGTACGATCGAGTGTCGGGATGCGCGCCTGCTCCGCTTCCGGCCCGGTAATCGTACAGCCGGTCGCCGCCTTGATCGCTTCATTGCCGCCGGTGTGGTCGGGGTGCCAGTGGGTGTTCCAGATCTGGGTTATAGCCCATCCGCGCTTTTCGGCTTCGGCCAGCACGGGTTCGGCAACGGCCGGATCGACAACCATTGTCTCCCCGTTTTCCGGCTCATGGACGAGCCAGACATAATTATCGGAAAGGACGGGAATGCGGACGATTTCGAGCATGGCGCGACCATAAGCCAGCCCCGGAACAAAGTTAAGCCCGGCCGATCAGCGCAAGCGCCTCGCGCGCCAGCCGTTCCGTCAGGGCCTGCGCCGTGGTCGGCGCGCCCAGCGGTGCCGCCTGGCCCGCCCATAAGGGGCTGAAACCGTCATCGCCCGCCGCTTCCGCGACGCTCCGGAGCGCCGCCAGCGCCGCCGAAGCATAGGGATAGGGCGGCGCGCGGTCCGATATCGCTCCAATGCTGTCCGTCAACCGGTTGGCGATGCCTCGCGCCACCCCGCCGGAGAAGAGATTTGTAAGGACCGTTTGGCCGGCCCGGTCGGACATAAGCGCCTGCCGGAACACGTCGCTGATCGGCGCTTCGTCCGCAAACAGATAGGCCGTGCCGAGCTGAACGCCCGCGGCGCCCAGCGCCAGAGCCGCGGCGATACCGCGCGCATCTGCGATGCCGCCCGCAGCGATAACCGGAACCGAAACCGCATCGACGATCATCGGAACCAGAGCGAAGGTTCCGATCTGGCTGCTTGGCTCGGTGTCGAGGAACCACCCGCGATGGCCGCCGGCTTCATAGCCCTGGGCGATCACCGCATCGCAGCCGCGATCCGCCAGGAACCGCGCCTCGTCGACCGTCGTGGCCGATGACAGTATCCGGGCGCCTGTCGCCCTGACCCGGTCGAGCAGGGACGCATCGGGAAGCCCGAAATGGAAGCTGACGATCCCGGGCCGCACCTCCTCGACAACAGTGCACATCGCCGCA
The DNA here is from genome assembly GCA_051251675.1 of Parasphingopyxis sp. Lineage (GTDB taxonomy): Bacteria > Pseudomonadota > Alphaproteobacteria > Sphingomonadales > Sphingomonadaceae > Parasphingopyxis. The sequence continues at coordinate 1,911 of JBPOET010000077.1, forward strand.
TCGAACGGTTTGCGGATGGGTGGCGTCGGGCCCGAACCATCGATTCCATATTCGCCATAAAAGGGTGCAAGGGCAGCCCGCCAATCACCGTCATCCTCGTCCGGCGGCAAATCGTGACAAAAGAAGTTGAGATTGAGCGGCCCGGTCTCAAGGGCCCGGATGGCGTTCACCGATTCCCGCACCGCATTGCCATCCAGCATGCCACAGGGCAGCGATCCCAGCGCCCCGCCGGCCATCGCCGCGGCGACCAGCGCGGGTGAAGTCGCCCCGGCCATCGGTGCCTGAATAATCGGATGCTGCGTGCCGAACAGCTTCGTCAGCCGATCGTCGGGCCATGCGCTGGCCGATGCTACCATTTGCCGATATTCTCCATCGAAGCCCAGGGTTCGGCGGGCGGCAGGGCATCGCCCTGCTGCAAGAGCTCGATCGAGATATTGTCGGGCGTGCGGACAAAGGCCATCCGGCCATCGCGCGGCGGGCGGTTGATCGTCACCCCGCCATCCATCAGCCGCTGGCAGCTGTCGTAGATATTGTCGACGGCATAGGCGAGGTGCCCGAAATTGCGGCCTTCGTCATACCGCTCCGCCTCTCCCTCTTCCGGTGGCCAGTTATAGGTCAGTTCGACCTGTGCCTCTTCATCGCCGGGCGCTGCCAGGAACACCAGGGTGAAGCGCCCCTGCTCAATGTCATATCGCTTCAGCTCGACCAGCCCGAGCAGATCGAAAAAGGCGAGCGTCTTGTCGATATCGGATACGCGGATCATGGTGTGGAGATATTTCATCGAAAAACTTCCTTTGTCGGCCCAACGGTTCGTCGTAAGTCAGCAACGGTTCATCTCTACGGCGCCATAAGCGGGAACGCTATCGGGTCGCGTCATAGACGCCCGCCGGGATGAGTGAAAGCATCGGCGGGCGATCATAAGGGGTAGGATTGATGACTGACGAAAACAGCGAAAACACCGGGCGGGGCTGGCGGATGCCGGATGCCCGAACTCTCCTCATCGCAAGCGGCGTGCTGGGGATCAGCATTGTCGCGGGCGGCTATCTGCTCGGCGACGGGCTGCTCAGAGCGCGGATGGCCGACCGGTCGGTCACGGTTCGCGGCCTGGCCGAGCGCGAGGTGACCGCCGATCTGGCGACCTGGACGATTTCCTATTCGGCGCAATCCGCCAATCTCGCCGAAGCGCAGGGCGATATCGACCGGGATACCGAAGCCATTCGCGCCTTTTTCGGTGAGCTGGGATTCGAGGCCGAGGCGCTGCAACCGTCCGGCGTCAACGTCTCGCAATATAACAACAGGGGCCAGCCGAGCTATACGATACGCCAGCGGCTGCAGCTCCGGACCACCGATATAGACAGGGCGCAGGATGCGGTCGCCCGGCAGTTCGATCTGGTCCGCCGCGGCGTCGTTCTCGAAGAGGGGTCCGGGATGAGCTACACCTTCACCCGGCTCAACGAGATCAAGCCGGAAATGGTGGCCGAAGCGACGCAGGATGCGCGCGCCTCGGCAAGCCAGTTCGCCGAGGATAGCGGCACCGGTGTCGGCGGCATCAGGAGCGCCACGCAGGGCTATTTCTCGATTTCCTCGCGCGATGGCGATGCTGGCGGTTATGGCGTGGCCGACACGCCGTACAAGCTGGTCCGCGTGGTCACGACGATCGATTTCTATCTGGATTAGTCCGGGGGAAGCTGGTTTTTCAGAATTTCCCTAACGGGAAATCGCCGGCACAGAGCGCAACCGACAGGTTGAGTCCGGCAAAATACTACAACTCCGGATCAACGGGTTCCGCGCCCTCGGTTTCCGGCAGCTCCACCGGCACGCCGGGATCTTCCGCCAGCAGCGCGGCGAGCCGCTCGAGATTGCGGGCCGCCGCCTGACCCGATGGCCCGTCCGGATCGGCCGCCGCCGCCCGGCTCCAGGCCTGCTGGGCGATATCATAGGCGTTGAGGCCGATTGCGATATTGCCCGCCTCAAGCAGGTTGGCCGGATCTGTCTGGTCAAGCTCCAGCGCCCGATCGATAAAGTCACCGGCGGTATCGAAATCGCCCTGTCGCCGCGCAAGTGTCGCGGAAAGCAGCCAGACCGAACTGTCATTGGGGAGCAGCGCCTGGGCGGCCACGAGATCTGCTTGCGCAGCATCGCCGTCCTCCAGCGCGACATGCGCCTGGCTACGCTCGATCAGGACATTGCCGCGCACGGAATCAGAGAGGGAAGAATCCGCGAGCACGACACCGAATCTCTCGCGCGCGCTTGCCGGATCGCCATTGCGCAGGGCCATACGCCCGGCATTGGCCAGAATCCCGGTGCTGCGCGTATCGCCAGCCGCTTCGGCGAATCCGTGAGCGCGCATATAGGCGCTCTCGGCGGCATCCCAGTCGCCGCTATTTTCATAGCCCAGACCCAGACACAGCTCGGCTTCGATTCCGCCATCGGTGAGCGCCCAGCGCGCGCCTTCTGCAATCGCCGCCGCAGGATCGCTTGCAGCAACACGCATACAGCTGAGCAGACGCTGTGTTCTGGCCATCGCCGGAGACTGGCTTTGCGTTTGCGCATCTTCCCGCGGGGGAATCAGGATGGGGTCGACGGGCGGCGGAGCCGCCTGCAGGGCGGCGATGACAAGGAGAATACTCAACTCAGGACGCTTTCAGGCTTTCGAGCAACCATTCGATTTGGGCCAGGAGCCGCGCAACATCTTCGATCCGCGACAGACGGTGATCGCCGTCCTTGACGAGGGTGACATGGACATCGGCTGAACGCAGCTGGCGCGCCAGCCGCACCGAATATTCCCACGGCACGTCATTGTCCCGCTGGCCATGGATCAACCGCACCGGGCAATCGATGGCGATCTCGGTCCCCAGCAAACGGCTGGCTTCGCCGCTTTCGAAGAATTTCCGGCTCGTGACATAGGGGCTGTCATCATAGTCGGACGGTTGTTCCAGGCGCCCGTCGCGCAGGATCGCCAGTTTCTCGTCCTGGGTGAAGCCCCAGTCCGTGAAATCGGGGGCCGCGGCGATGCCGACCAGCGCCGACACCCGTTCCGGATGGGCAAGCGCGCAGAGCAGCATCAACCAGCCGCCCATGGACGATCCGATCAGCACGACCGGCCCGAGCACCAGCGCATTAACGAGATCCATCACATCGTCGCGCCAATCGGTAAGCTTCTGCTCCTCGAAACTGCCCTCGCTCGATCCGCAGCCCGAATAGTCGAGCAAAAGACAGGCGCGGTTTTCCGCTTCGGCATAGGCCATGATGGCCTGCGCCTTGGATCCTTCCATGTCCGACATATAGCCGGGCAGGAATACGAGGGTAGGACCGATGCCTTCCCGGTGGCGATAGGCGAGGTTCGGCTGGCCCGCGCGTTCATAATAGCGGAGTTCGGTCAATGCTGTGCCCCTTCACGATCAATCGATATGCAAAAGGCCTTACCCATTCCGGTGCGCAATGCGAAGCGCAAGCCACGCGCCCGGTCAATCTGCAAGAGCGGCAATCGCCTCCTCCACCTGATCGAGCCGCTCTTTGCCGAAGAACATCTCCTGCCCGACATAGAAGGTCGGGATGCCGAAAGCGCCGCGCTCGACCGCCGCCCCGGTGTTGTCGATCAGCTTCTGCTTGATCGCTGCATCCTGCGCGCCTTCGACCAAGGCTGCACCGTCGAAGCCCGATTCGCTCATCGCACCGGCATAGATTTCCGGATCGCTCATATTTTTCGGCGCTTCCCACATATGGTGCAGCCCGGCCTCGACATAGTCCATCAGCCGGCCATCGCGCTCCGCCGCCAGCGCCCCGCGCTGCAGCAACACTGTGTTGACCGGGAAATGCGGATTGAAGGCGAAATCGGACAGTCCGTGCCTGGCGATGAACCGCCCGAACTCCAGCTGCTCATAGGCCAGCTTGTTGGGAATCGGGGCAAATGCGATCATCGGCGCCTGGTTGCCGGTCGCCTTGAAAATCCCGCCGAGAAGACAGGGAATATAGCGGAAGGTCGCGCCGGTCCGATCTGCGATCCCCGGCAGTACCCTGTGCACCAGATAGGCGTTCGGGCTGGCGAAATCGAAAATGAAATCGACGCTTTTTGGCATGTTACCAGTTTTCCTTCCAGGGCCTGAGATCCAGCTCATGCGTCCAGGCGCTGCGCGGCTGGTTATGGAGCATGACATAATTGGCGGCGATGGCGTCTGGTGAGAGGATCGCATCCTCGCTCCGCCTGGCGTCTACATCGGGAAGGTTTTCGCGGATGAATTTGGAATCGATGGCCCCGTCGATCACGACATGGGCGACATGGATATTCTTCGGGCCAAGCTCTCGCGCCATGGACTGGGCAAGCGCCCTGAGCGCAAACTTCGCACCGGCAAAGGCCGCATAACCCGGACCGCCGCGCAAACTGGCTGTCGCCCCTGTAAACAGGATCGTCCCACGGCCCCGCGTTTCCATTCTCCTGGCAACTTCCCGGCCCATGAGGAAACCGGAAAAGGCGGCCATTTCCCAGACCTTGCGATATACACGCGCGGGCATTTCCGTGATCGGGAAGTTGACGTTGGCGCCGACATTGAAGACCGCCACTTCGATCGGCGCGATCTCGGTTTCGATGTGCTCAACCAGCGCAACCGTCGCATCCTCGTCACGCGCATCGACGGGCGTCACATGCGCGACACCGCCTTCCACCCGGATGCTGTCCGCCAGTATTTCCAGTTCGTCCCTATTGCGGGGACGCCTTGCCAGACAGGCCTGATAGCCCTGCCGCGCGAAAGCGCGGGCGATCGCTCCGCCCGTGTCCGCGCCTGCGCCGATAACGAGGCAGGCCCCTGATTCCGGTTCGCCCATTGCGGCAGTCTGGGGGTTGTTCGCGGCAAAGGCAATTCATAGCTTGCATTGACAGTCGCCGCGCCTCTTTTATGGCAAGCGCAGTTTTCCGTAAACAGGCCACCCTTTTCTATGTCCGACATGCTTTCCATCACGCTTCCCGACGGTTCGGTTCGCGAAGTCGCGCCCGGAACGACCCCGGCGGATATTGCCGCCGATATCGGGCCGGGCCTCGCCAAGGCGGCGCTGGCGGCTAAGGTTGACGGAGAAATCCGCGATATCATGCGCCCGCTGGACAGCGATGCCGCGCTTGCCCTGATCACCAGCCGCGACGAAGCCGAGGCGCTGGAACTGGCCCGGCACGACTATGCCCATATACTGGCCGAAGCCGTGCAATCGGTGTTTCCCGGCACGCAAATCACCTTTGGCCCGTCGACCGACGACGGCTTCTACTATGATTTTGCGCCCAGGGACCGGCCGTTCACGGACGAGGACCTGCCCCGCATCGAAGAGGAAATGCGCAAGATCATCGCCGCCGACAAACCGCTGCGCCGCGAGGTGTGGGAGCGCGACGACCTGATCGCGCGCTGGCAAAAGGATGGCGAGAGCTTCAAGGCCGAATGGGCGGCCGAGCTGCCCGAAGGCGAAGAGCTGAGCGTATACTGGTCGGGCGACGACTGGATGGACATGTGCCGCGGGCCGCATCTCGCCTCGACCGGCAAGCTCGATCCCAAGGC
>JBPOET010000078.1:0-7437 GCA_051251675.1 Parasphingopyxis sp.
ATGTTCAAGCATATAGGCCAGGGAGGATCGCTCAAGCGTCAGCGCGAGCAACGCACTGTCCAACGCTATACCGCAGAAACCAGCCAGCATCCGGACATGCGCTTCGGGCCTTTCGATCATATGCTCATAGGTAAGGAGCAGCACATCCGGATTGTCGCGCTGCCGCCACCAGCTGAGCAGATGATCCCAATAATCGCTTCCCTGCGGACCGGGCGTGATCCAGGCTTGGTAAAATTCCGCCATCGTCACGGCGCCGGGTTCGATGAACCATCCTTCCATGAATCGGAACATCGAGACAAAGGCGTCTTTGGGATCGCGCAACGCGACGACATAGCGAGCCCCCCTTGGCAGGGCGTCATAGGAGAGGTGGCTCTTGAATCCCCGCGGTTCGGCCTTTTGCTCGGCATTGATATCCAGCCCCAGGCTCGGTGCCGTCTCGATCCAGGGAACGACACGCGAAATATCGTCGAAATCCATATCGCCCCCGGTCCGCAGCGTGTGGAAGGTCTGCTGCAGCCAGGTCGTGCCGCATTTGCCGTAGGGGGAAATCACCACATCGGTCGGCCTCGGCTCGTAAGGAGCCAGCGCATCGGCCCCTTCGGCGGGCGCATTCAGGCGGCCCATCAGCTCGCCAAATTCCGCTAGAGTTTCCGCCCGGCCGCTCTGCTCGTTCGCCATTGCCTCAATCTCCCCGCCCCAGACCAAACACTTGAACCACCGATGGCCAATCCGCAACTATGCTCGCATCGCCGAGCGATGTGGTTAGATAGGGCCAATGGCCGATACCGCTGCCCCAACCCTGCCCCAGCCGATAGCCCGCTGGTTCGACGCGCGCGGCTGGAAGCTCCGTCGGCATCAGAACGACATGCTGCAGGCGGCGCGGGACGGAAAGCATGCACTGCTGGTCGCCCCGACGGGGGCGGGCAAGACGTTGGCCGGATTCCTGCCTAGCCTCGCCGCGCTTGCCGAAACTCCCGGCGAGGGCCTGCACACCCTTTATGTTTCCCCGCTCAAGGCGCTGGCCGTCGACGTGCAGCGAAACCTGCTCGCACCGATCAAGGAAATGGGTCTGCCGATCCGGGTGGAAACCCGCACAGGCGACACGCCGCCCAACCGCAAGAAACGGCAGAGGCAACGCCCTCCCCAGATACTGCTGACGACTCCGGAATCTCTGAGCCTGCTTATTTCCTACGCCGACAGCACCGCCCTGTTCGCGGACCTGAAAACCGTAATCATCGATGAGGTCCATGCCTTTGCTACGCAAAAACGCGGCGATCTTCTGAACCTTTCCTTGGCAAGGCTGCAGAGGCTTGCGCCTGACATGAGGCGGGTCGCTCTGTCAGCCACTGTCGCCGACCCGGGAGCCTATGCACGCTGGCTCGCGCCCAATGGCGATGACAGCGACGTCCGGACAATCAAAGGCGATCCGGGGGCCGATGCCGAAGTCTCGATCCTGCTGCCGGAGGGCCGGGTTCCCTGGTCCGGTCATTCAGGGAGTTATGCAACCGAGCAGGTGATGGAGATCATCGCCGCGCACAAAACCACGCTGATTTTCTGCAACACGCGCGGGCTGGCGGAACTTATCTTCCAGCGATTGTGGAAGGCGAATGAAGATAAGCTGCCGATCGGCATCCATCACGGATCCCTCTCCCGCGAGGCGCGCCGCAAGGTGGAGTCGGCGATGGCGCGCGGCGCATTGCGCGGACTGGTGGCGACCGCGAGCCTCGATCTCGGCGTCGACTGGGGCGATGTCGATTGCGTCGTGCAGATGGGCGCGCCCAAGGGCGCTTCGCGTCTGCTTCAACGCATCGGCCGCTCCAACCATCGGCTCGACGAACCGTCCAAGGCGATCCTCGTCCCGGGCAACCGGTTCGAATATCTGGAGGCGCGGGCGGCTCTCGATGCGGTTGCCGAACGCGAGCTCGATACCGACATCTTCCGGCCCGGCAGCCTCGACGTGCTCGCCCAGCATATCATGGCCTGCGCCTGTGCCGGGCCGTTCGAGGAAGCGGCCATGCTGGCCGAGATCCGGTCGGCCGCTCCCTATCGTAACCTGCCTTCGGCCGAATTCGCCCGCGAACTCGATTATATTGCAAGCGGCGGCTATGCGCTACGCGCCTATGACCGGTACAAGAGGCTGGCGAGCCGGGTCGACGAAGACGGCCAGACGATCTGGCGGGTCAGCCATCCGCGATTCGAAACGCAGCATCGGCTTAACGCTGGCATCATCGTCGATGCCCCGATCCTCGATGTCCGTTTCAAGAACGGTCGCAAGCTCGGAACGGTGGAAGAGCATTTCGCCGCGACCCTGTCCCCCGGCGATACGTTTTTCTTCGCCGGCCTCAGCCTCGAGGTGCTCGGGATAAAAGACACCGACCTCACCGTCCGCGCCTCGTCCCGCCCTGCCCGCATTCCCACCTATGGCGGCGCGCGCATGCCCCTTACCACCCATCTGGCGGACCGGGTTCGCGCATTCCTCAACACCCCGGCCGAATGGGCGGCATTTCCGGAAGATGTCGAGCAATGGCTGCGCGTCCAGTCGGAAAAGTCGGTGCTGCCCAAGCCCGGCGAGTTGCTGGTCGAGACTTTCCCGCACGAGGATCGGCACTACATGGTCGCCTATAGTTTCGAAGGCTGGAACGCCCATCAGTCGCTCGGAATGCTGATAACCAAACGGATGGAAACGGCGGGACTGAAACCTATCGGCTTCGTCGCCAATGATTACAGCTTCGCCACCTATTCGCTCGAACGGGTACGGGACCCCGGCCCGCTCTTCTCCCCCGACATTCTCGAAGACGAGTTTGTCGACTGGGTGCAGGGAAGCCATCTGTTGAAACGCGCCTTTCGCGAAGTCGCGGTGATCGGCGGGCTTGTCGAGCGGCAGCATCCGGGCAAGCGCAAGACGGGCAAGCAGGTCACCTTTTCAACGGACCTGATCTACGATGTCCTGCGCCGCTACCAACCCGACCATCTCCTGCTCAAGGCCGCCTGGGCCGATGCGCGGACCAAGCTCACCGATGTCGGTCGGCTTGCCAGCCTGCTCGGCCGGGCGGCGCAGACGATGGTGCATGTCGACCTGCAGCGCGTTTCCCCTCTCGCCGTGCCCGTGCTCATCCTGATCGGGCGTGAACATGTAGCGCAGGGAAGCGTCGACGACGCGCTGCTGATAGAAGCGGAGGCGCTTGCTGAAATGGCGATGAAAAGCGCTTAATTATTACGATTCGCTCTAATTATTTGTATTTTATCGACAGTATTTCGACATTTGTCGTTACGAAACGGTTTATCGACGCTCCGTGGTCGCTCGTCGAAACTGGGGCGACATAGCTGTATTGTCACTCTAATACACCTGAACCCGCCCGATTCGAGGGGGGCCAGTCACATTGGTTCAGGAGTGTATTATGCTTACCAGAATAACCGCAAAAACCCGTCTCGTTCTCGCCGCCTTCGCGCTGCCTGCTGCGGGCATGGCCGTCATGGCCGCCCCTGCCTCCGCCCAGTCCGAAACGATGAGTGCGCAGCAGCGCGCCGAAGCTCTTGTTGCCGCCCTCAACGGCAGCGGCGGAGAACGGTCTCGCTACGCCCGCGACAATTTCCTTTCCGACGGCTCCTACAGAATGCGCGTCCAGCAATTCAACCAGCTCGCGCGGCGAACGGGACAGCTGACGCTCCTCAATGTTGCGGAAGCCGATAACGGCATGGTGATGCAGGTGCGCGACGAAGACGGCCGCACCAAGGCGATCAGCGTGGTCATGGACACCCGACGGCCGGACCGCATTCTCGGCATCGGCATGCGCGGGCTCTAAGACCCGTTTCAATCCCTGCATGGTCGCCGCTCCCGCGACCGAACCGGTCGCCCGGCCCGCATGCTGCGAAAGCATGCAGGTCGGGCGATCCTGTCGTTTGGCCGGGACTTCACGGGAAAACGGCGTTAGGACTGCCCCTTATCAACAAGATGAAAAGGATAATGGCATGCGGGCATTCGGTATCGGGCTGGGCGGCATAGCGCTGGCGATGGGAACCGTATCCGCGCCGCTCCAGGCGCAGGAAACCGCTTCGAATATCCAGGAGCCGGCAGCCGTGCATCACCGCCTGCTGACCCTCGACACCCATCTCGATACCCCGCTTCACATGATGCGGCCGGGCTGGGATATCGCCGAACGGCACGATTACGTCACCGACAACAGCCAGGTCGATGTGCCGCGCATGATCGATGGCGGACTCGATGGCGGCTTCTTCGTCATCTGGACGCCCCAGGGGGAACTGACAGAGCAAGGCTATACCCGGGCCGCGGCAATGGCCGAGGCGCGGCAGCAGACGATCCTCGCCATGATCGCCGCCAATCCAGAAACGGTCGAGCGGGCCGACCGGGCCGATGATGCGGCGCGGATCGCGGCAACCGGACGCCGGTTCGTCTATCAAAGCATAGAGAATAGCTATCCCCTCGGCGAACATATCGGTGGGCTGCAACGTTTCTACGACAACGGCGTGCGCATGGCGGGACCGGTCCATTCTTCGACCAACCAGTTCGCCGACAGCGCGACGGGCGAGGAACGCTGGGGCGGCCTGAGCCCGCTAGGCCGCGAACTGGTGGCCGAAATGAACAGGCTCGGTATTGTCGTCGACGGTTCCCATGCGTCCGATGCGGCCTTCGACGAGATGCTCGAACTGTCCGCCACGCCGATCATACTCTCGCATTCGGGGCCGAAAGCCGCGTTCGACCATCCCCGCAACCTCGACGATGAGCGGATTGCGCGACTGGCGGAAACGGGCGGCGTCATATCGGTCAACAGCATCTATCTTGCGCCCCGCGGAAGCTCGCCCGAATGGGACGCAATCGGCGCGCGTTTCATGGAAATGTTCTCGGAATCGGCCGAAGTCCAGGCCGCCTATGTTCGCGACCTTCGCGCGCTCGAAGCCGTAACGCCGCGGGAGGATACGGACTTCGATATGTATATGGCCAGCCTCATGCATCTGATCGAAGTCGCCGGTGTCGATCATGTCGGCTTCGGCGCTGACTGGGATGGCGGCGGCGGCGTGGAGGGCATGCGCGATATTACCGCCCTGCCCCGGGTAACCGCACGCCTTCTCGCTGCCGGGCATAGCGAGGAGGATCTGGCCAAGATGTGGAGCGGCAATGTGCTGCGCTTGCTCCGGGCCGCCGAAACCCATAGCACGGCCCTGGCCGACTAGCCCATTCGGGCGCTGCGCCGATGGAGGTTGGTCCAACCGGAGAAGAGACCGCAAGCTGGCGTGAAACGCTGGCCGACGGACGCTGGCCGGCCTTCGCGCTGATCATGCTGGGCATCTGGCTGATGGCGGCCGATGCGCTCGTCACCTCCACGATCATGCCGAGCGTTGGCCGCGATCTGGACGGCTATGCCTGGTTCGGCTGGGCGACATCGGGCTATCTTGTCGGCGTTGTCGCCGCCTCGTCCTGCGCAGGATGGCTTTCCGACCGGATCGGGCTCCGGCCCGCCATGATCGGCTCGGGGTTACTGCTGGCGATCGGCTGCGCGATCAGCGCGCTCGGGGCGGACATGCCGGTCTTTGTCGCGGGCCGCATGGTGCAGGGAATTGGCGCGGGCTGGGTTGCCGGTTTCTGCTACGTCACGATCAATCTCGTATTCGAAAAACGCTTTCTGGTTCGGGTGTTTGCCACCGCGACCGCAATCTGGGGCGTGGCGACCTTTGTCGGCCCCCTGGTCGGCGGGCTGTTCGCCGATGCCGGAAATTGGCGCGGCGTTTTCTGGCTGTTCGGCGCTCAGGCGATCCTCTTTGCGCTCGCCGCTGGCTGGTTGATCCCGGCGAGCAAGCGCAAGCCTGGCGAAGGTGGCCTGCCGCTGCTGCAGATCGCGCTGATCGTGGTCGGGGTCAGCGCCCTGTCGAGCGCGGGCGTGATCGAATCGGGTAGGGTCCAGATACTGCTTGTCCCGGTGAGCCTTTTCCTGCTCGCTGCAGCGGTCATCCTGGATCGCCGGGCCCGGGCCAGGCTGCTCCCGCGCAACGCAGCGCGCTTCGGTACATTGATCGGTGCGGCCTATGCGACCTATTTCCTGCTGCTTGCCGGGGAGGTGGGCTTTGCCATCTACGCGCCCGCCATCCTGCAATTCACGATCGGGCTCAGCGCGACCGAGGCCGGTTATGTCGTCGCCGCCGAAGCCTTTGCCTGGACCGTCGCCGCGCTCGCCGTGTCCGGCTCCGGACCGGTCTGGCGGCGGCGCTGGATTGTCATCGGCGCTGCCTGTATTCCCTCCGCTCTCCTGTTGTTGAGCGCCGTGCTGACGAGCGGCCTGCTCGTCCTGATCGTCGCTGGCGGCGCACTTCTCGGATCGGGTTTCGGGCTTTCCTACAGCTTTATCAGCCGGTCCGTGATGGCTTCTCTCGATGAAGACGAGCGCGCCACCGGATCGGCGGGCATCGGCGCCGTCCGCGATGCCGGCGCGGCCACGGGGGCGGCGATCGCAGGCATAGTCGCGAACCTGACCGGCTTTGCCGCCGGTCTGACCGTGGAAAGCGTGGCGCTGGCCGGATTCTGGGTTTGCGCGATCGGCGTGCCGATAGCGTGTCTCGGCTTGCTCGCCGCCATCCGGCTTACGAGGATTGCCAGGGAGTTTGCCTGATCAGGGCTGTGTTTCGGCTTCTTCTGCAGCCTGAATTTGAGCGCCCCGACGCTGCATGTCATCGCCGACAGTTTCCAACTCCGCACCGCAGCGTGTCGCCGTCTCCTGGAGCGTGACGTTTGTCATGTCGCGCATCGCCTGTTCCAGGGGCTGCGTATAGTCGGTTCCGCGTGCGGTGACCTTGCCGATGAAATACATGACCGACGCCATCGCCTGCGCTTCGGTCAGTGCATCTGAGTTCTGCGAAATGATAAGTGTTGCGGCAAGGCATTCGATGTCGGAGGCCTCGTCGGTCGCGATCTGGGCGCCCGCAACTTGCGAACAGATCAGCGCCGGGAGCGCGGCTCCGGCCAGAGCAATTATGCGCATCGTATATCCCTCCATAAAAGACTTGCCGCTCTCTCTAGGCTGGCCGTATGGCAATGCAAATGGTTCGCTTTTCGTTCTCCGGCCACGAGCTTGTGGCACTGCCGCAGGCAGCGCTGTACTGGCCCGCCCGCAAAGCGCTGCTGGTCGCCGACCTGCATTTCGAAAAGGCGAGCTGGTATGCCCGGTTCGGCCAGATGCTGCCGCCCTATGACAGCGAGGCGACGCTCGCCGATATCGAGGGACTGGTCGCCGACACGGGTGCACGCGAGCTGTGGTGCCTGGGCGACAGTTTCCATGACAGCGCCGGGAGCGAACGGCTCTCCCATACAGCGCGCACCAAACTTGAAACGCTGACCGCACAGCTCGACTGGACCTGGATTACCGGCAATCACGACAGGGCGCTCGGCGGCGATTGTGGCGGCACGGGTTGCGCGGTTGTATTATGGCG
>JBPOET010000079.1:0-7408 GCA_051251675.1 Parasphingopyxis sp.
CCAATAGACGCCGAGACCGATCACGATCAGCGGGACGACCAGCATCAGCGCCGCGCGCATGGCGGAGCGTTTTCGTGCCGGCTCTTCGGTTTCCGTTCCGGTTGCGGACTCGGAAATTATGGTGTGCCCTTGATCAGCCAATGAACAGCATCTCCCCTCAAGCGAGACCAGATTCGCACAGTGGAATCGTCTTGGCGAGCCAGTTTTGAAAAAAGACGGGAAAAGTGAGTCTTTTGAGTCACAGTGGTTCTGTTATGGTTTTCGGATTATCTGCCGGATAACGCCCGGCGTGTGTCCGGGGCCTGTTTTGGAGAAATACCGATATGACCCTGCATGCCGATCTCTACTGGTCTTTTCGCAGCCCCTACAGTTATCTTGCGACCAGCCGGTACCGGAAGATGACCGAGCGCTACGATCTCGAAATCGCGCTCCGGCCGGTCTATCCGCTGGCGATCCGGGAGCCCGATTTCTTCGAACGCAATCATCCCAACTGGCTGGGCTATACCTTTCGGGATATCATGCGGCTGAGCGAATATCTCGGTATTCCGATGAAGCCGCCAAAGCCCGACCCCATCGTCCAGGATATCGCGACGCGGAAGATTTCCGACGAACAGCCCTATGTGTACCGCCTGTTGCGCTGCGGCCAGGCGGCGGCGCGGCGCGGCAGGGGCTTCGCCTTTGCCGATGAGGTGTCCCAGCTTATCTGGGGCGGCACCGAGGGATGGGACGAGGGCGATCATCTGGCGAACGCGGCGGAGCGGGCAGGGCTGGATCTTGCCGAGCTGGATGCAGAGGCCGTGCGCGATGCCGAAGCTCTGGATGCCGAACTCGCCGCAAACCAGGATGCCCTGGAAGCGGCGGGGCATTGGGGCGTTCCCACCCTGGTGTTCGACGGCGAGCCTTTCTTCGGGCAGGACCGGATCGATGTTGCGCTGTGGCGGATGAAGCAGAAGGGGCTGGAAGAACGGTGAGCATGGAAGGCGGATGCCTGTGCGGCGCGGTGCGCTATCGCATCGAAGAAGATGCGCCGCCCTGCTATGCCTGCCATTGCACCGATTGCCAGACGCATAGCGGCAGCGCCTTTGCTATGCAGATGCCCGTCTTCGCATCGAAATTCTCGGTCGAGGGGGAGATGCTGAAAGCAGATAGCGACCTGCCGAGCGGGCAAACCAGCACCATTCATGCCTGCGCGAATTGTCTTGTCAGGGTGTACGCCGCAGTCAGCAATCGGCCCGGGCTGATCACAGTAAGGGCAGGTACGTTGGACGACAGCCGCCACCTGTCGCCCGTCGCCCATATCTGGATACGGTCGAAACAGGAATGGGTGGCGTTGCCAGAGGACTCCCGGATGTTTGAGGAAATGCCGGGCGAGGCAGACTGGTTTGAGCTATTGGACACTGCAAACCGCCTTCAGGCAGGATGAGCACTTCCTTTGCAGATTGAATGACAGGCAAAATCGATGAATTCTCCGAATGATCTACCGATTCACATGTTTGACGGCGCGGATGGCGAACAGCTTGCCTGGCGGGAGATTGGCGAGGGTAGGCCCATTGTCCTGCTCCACGGTTTCATCTCGAACGCCATGACCAACTGGATCAAATTCGGCCATGCGGCGAAGATCGCCGCGCTCGGCTATCGCGTCATCATGCCGGATTTGCGCGCCCATGGAGACAGCGCGAAACCGCATGATCCGGAGGCCTATCCGGCGGATATCCTGGCGCGCGACGGGCTGGCCCTGATCGATCATCTCGGGCTCGCCGATTACGATCTGGGCGGTTATTCGCTCGGTGCGCGCACCGTGGTCCGCATGCATGTGCTGGGAGCAAGGCCGCAGCGGCTGATTGTATCCGGGATGGGCCTGTCCGGGCTCACAAGCCTGGCATCGCGGGCGGATCATTTCCGGCATATCCTCACCAATCTCGGTAAGCATCCCAGGCACTCGCCCGCATGGATGGCCGAGGCCTTCCTCAAGACCACCGGGGGGGATCCCGAAGCGCTACTGCTGATCCTCAACGTCTTCGCCAACACGTCCGAAGACGCGCTCCGCGCCATCACGGTGCCGACCCTGGTCCTTGCGGGCGATGAGGATGAGGACAATGGCAGCCATGCCGATCTGGCGGCGATCCTTCCGAACGCGCAGCATATCGAAGTGCCGGGCGGCCATATGAGCTGTATCGTCAAGCCGGAATTCGGCGAGGCAATCGCCGCTTGGCTGGGCAAAGCCGCCTGAGCTTTCGACGAACGACCCTTGACCCGCGGCAGGCCAGTTGGTCAAACATCGCCAACGCAATCATATGTTGGGGAGCATATCACATGAAAATCTTTGCAAAATTCGGCGCATCGGCGCTGGCGCTGGGAACCGTCCTTGCTGCCGCTCCGGCGCTTGCCGATCATCACGAACCTGCCGAAGCGGAACGCACACCGGAAGCGGCGCGCTCCTTTCTCGATGAGTCGATGGCCGAGATGCGCGATCTTTTTACGATTTCGTCGCGCGCAGCCTGGGTAAACTCCACATATCTCAATCAGGATACCGACGCGCTCAACACCTATTTCGGCACGCTGGTTACGCAGATGCTGGTTCGCCTCGCCAATGAATCCGCGCAATATGCCGATGTCGAGGGGCTCGACTATGACACGAACCGGCAACTCGATCAGCTGCGTTCGGGGATCGGCCTGCCGGCGCCCACCCGCGATGGCGCAGCCGCCGAATTGAATGCGATAGCGACCGCGCTCAGCACGGCCTATTCAACCGGTACGGCGACGATGAGCGGCGAAACGATCAACGGCAATGAAGCCGAGGCGCGTATGGGAACCGTGCGCGATCCCGCACTGCTCGCCGAAATGTGGACGACCTGGCATTCCAACGGCGCCGCCATGCGCGACAATTATTCGCGCATCGTCACCATTGCCAATGAAGGCGCGACCGAGCTCGGCTACGACAATGTCGGCGACCTTTGGCGTTCCGGCTATGATATGACGCCGGACGAGTTCGCCGCGATGACGGAACGGCTCTGGACCGAGACGCGCCCGCTATACGAGCAGCTCCATTGTTATGTGCGGGCCGAACTCAACGAGGAATATGGCAGCGAAGTCCAGCCTGAAACCGGCCCGATCCGCGCCGATCTTCTCGGCAATATGTGGGCTCAGGAATGGGGCAATATCTACGATATCGTGGCGCCCGAAGGCGCTGGCGATGTCGGTTACGATCTGACGGAGCTGCTGGTCGCCGCAGACTACACGCCGGAGCGTATCGTACGCACGGGCGAGGCTTTCTTCAGCTCGCTGGGCTTCGATCCGCTGCCCGAGACCTTCTGGACCCGTTCGCAGATTACCGAGCCTCGCGACCGTAATGTCGTGTGTCACGCCAGCGCCTGGAATGTCGACAGTGTCGATGATCTGCGGATCAAGATGTGTACGCGGGTGAATGCGGACGATTTCACGACCGTTCATCACGAGCTGGGCCATAACTATTATCAGCGCGCCTATAATCAGCAGCCGCTTATCTATCAGAACAGCGCGAATGACGGGTTCCACGAGGCGATAGGCGACATGATCGCGCTTTCCATTACTCCCGAATATCTGGTGCAGCTGGGCTTGCTCGACGAAGCCAATGTGCCGGGAGCGGATCGCGACACCGGGCTCCTGCTGCGTCAGGCGATGGACAAGGTTGCGTTCCTCCCGTTCGGCCTGTTGATCGATCGTTGGCGCTGGGGTGTCTATGACGGCTCGATCACGCCGGACAATTACAACGCCGCCTGGAACGAGATGCGCCTGCGCTATCAGGGCATCACCCCGCCGGTGGAGCGCACCGAGGCGGATTTCGACCCGGGCACGAAATATCACGTGCCGAACAATGTCTCCTACACACGCTACTTCCTTGCGCGGATCCTGCAGTTCCAGTTCTACCAGGCTGCGTGCGAGCAGGCTGGCTGGGAAGGTCCGCTCCATCGTTGCTCTTTCTATGGCAATGAGGAGGTGGGCGCTCGCCTGAACGCCATGCTCGAAATGGGCTCTTCGCGGCCTTGGCCCGAAGCGCTGGAAGCCTTTACCGGCACCCGGGAAATGTCGGCCGAGCCCATGCTCGCCTATTTCCGGCCCCTGCAGACCTGGCTCGAAGAGCAGAATGAAGGCCGGGAATGCGGCTGGTCCGTCGAATAGCCGGCAGCCAGCTCCAAACATAAAAAGGGGGCGGTCACCATCTGGCGACCGCCCCCTTTTGGGCTGTGTATCGATGGGCTAATCGGCCGAAGGCTTGACCTTCGGCGTCGCGGGCGTGTTCGCCTTGCGCTTGTCGTACATTTTCTTGCCGACGACCGCTCCGGCTGCCGCGGCGGCGACACCGCCCACGGCGGCGGCTGTTTTGATCGGGTGAGCCTTGACCGTTTCGCCGGCCTTTTTCGCGCTGTTGGCAATGGCGTCGGCGGCATTTTTTGCCGATTCGCCAGCCTTGCTGGAAACGGACCGCGCCGTTTCGCTTACTTTTTCGCCGATCGTGGGTGTCTTCGTGGTGGATTTTGGCGGTTTGCTTGTCATGTCACAGGGCTCCTCTTGCTGAAGTTCGACTATACCATAATCAATTCGCGAAACGGATTTCCGTTCCATCGACACAGGAATTGACTAGGGCGCGATACCTGTAACGACCCTGAACGGGCCTTCTCGACGCCGGATCTAGCGAAAGGGCGGCTCGTCGAACGCGCGCAATTTCCGGCTGTGAAGCCGCGGACCGAATGCGCGAAGTTCGGCAACGGCGGCGATACCGATCTCGATATGCTCGCGGACGGCGCGATCGTAAAAGAGATTGGCCTGTCCGGGCAGTTTGAGTTCCCCATGCAGCGGCTTGTCGGAGACGCACAGCAAAGTGCCGTAGGGCACGCGATAGCGATAGCCCTGAGCGGCGATGGTCGCCGATTCCATATCGATGGCAACCGCGCGGGAAAGCGAGAATCGCAGGGCCGACTGGCTGTATCTGAGTTCCCAGTTGCGATCGTCGGTCGTGACGAGCGTGCCGGTCCGCATCCGCTGTTTGAGCGCATCGGCCTCTTCGCCGGTTACCTCGCGCGCCGCCGTTTCGAGAGCCTGCTGCACTTCGGCGATCGGCGGGATCGGAATTTCCGGCGGAAGGACGGCATTGAGCACATTGTCGTCGCGCAGATAGGCATGGGCGAGGACATAGTCGCCGATCCGCTGGCTGGGCCTGAGGCCGCCACAATGGCCAATCATCAGCCAGGCCTCGGGCCGCAGCACGGCGAGATGGTCGGTGATGGTTTTCGCGTTGGAGGGGCCGACTCCGATATTGACGATCGTGATTCCCCCACGGCCCTCCGCCGTCAGGTGATAGGCCGGCATCTGGTGTTTGCGCGCAGCTGTGGCTGCTTCCAGCGCGGCCGGGTCGGCATTGTCGCAGGTAAGCTCGATACCGCCTGCGCCGGAGAGCGATTGATACCGGTCGCCGCTTTTCAGCTGTTCGCAGCCCCAACGGATAAACTCGTCGACATAGCGCTGATAATTGGTGAACAGGATGTAGCGCTGGACATGCTCGGGCGGGGTGCCCGTATAGTGGCGCAGACGTGCGAGGCTGAAATCCGTGCGCAACGCATCGAACAGGGCGAGTGGCCGATATTTGGCGCGGCTATCGTCCCATAGCCCGTCGGCAAGTTCATCGCCGATCCGTGCCAGCTCGGTAGCGGGGAAATAACGGGCCAGCTCCTCGGCGCGCAATTCGCCCAATTCTATTCCGCTGCCGTCCAAAACATAAGGGAAGGGGATTTCCTGATGGCTGGATCCGACTTCCACGTCGACGCCGTAGTCGGAGATCAGGATACCGAGCTGTTCGGTCAGATAGTCGTGGTACAATTCCGGCCGGGTGACGGTAATCGCGTAGTCGCCGGCCTCACCAAGTCGCCCATAGGAGCGCGGCCGCCTGTCTTCGGCCGGGCCTTCTCCGCCATAGGTCAGCCGTATTTCGGGATAGGCGAAGCCACCCGAAGCCCTGAGTTCGGGATCGGGTGGCGTTCCGGTATCGATATAGGCGCGTAACGCTTCGCGCAGCCGGTCGGTGCTGGCGCGATACTGCTGGCACAGCGTCTCGACGACTGCCGCAGCGTCTGTGTCGGTGGCCGATTTAACCAAGCTGGCCAAGCATATATTCGGCGGAGCTGACTTTATATTCGCCGGGCGCCTCGACGTTGAGCTTTTCCACCACGCCGTCATTGACGATCATCGAGAAGCGCTGGCCGCGTTTGCCCATGCCAAAACCGGTGCCATCCATGGTCAGGCCGACGGCCTCGACAAATTCGCCATTGCCATCGGCGAGCGGTGTGACCTGCGCCGCATCCTTGGTCCATTCGCCCATCACAAAGGCATCGTTCACAGCCGTCGTCGCGATTTCGTCGACGCCCTTGGCTTTCAGCTCATCGGCTTTTTCGACATAGCTTGGCAGATGCTTGGCCGAGCAGGTCGGCGTAAAGGCGCCCGGGACAGAGAAGAGCGCAACCTTGCGACCGCCGAAAAAGGCGTCATGGTCGACAGGTTCCGGGCCGTTTTCCGTCATCGTCACGAAACTGGTTTTGGGGAGGGTGTCGCCTTCGCTGATTGTCATGATATGCTCCTGTCGGTTCTTCTGGTTGGTATAGCTGTTGCCGATCAACCATGAAACCATGCGGACGTCCAGCGCTATTCGCCGGGAAAAGCCCATCGTTGCATGCGACCTGCTATGATCGCTATGACGTAGGACAGACGGAGCGAACTGCAAGCCAGCGGCCCCGAACCGGAGTGTGTTTATGCGTATCATGATCGTAACCCTGATGGCGCTGCTGCTGAGCGGATGCATCGCGCGAACCGCGGCCAGCGTTGTCACAGCGCCATTCAAGGTGGTCGGTCAGGCGGCAGACTGGGCGACAACCAGCCAGGATGAGGCGGACCGGAACAGGGGTCGCGAGCTGCGCAGGGAAGAGGAACGGCGTGGCCGCGAATATCGGGAATGTCTCGACGATTATGATCGCGCCTATTGCGATGAGGTATATGGTTCGCCCTACGGCTCTGACGATGAAGAGCGCTGAGGCTGCCTGAAGGCGCGGATTTGGGTTTTGCTGGATCGCTTTCCATACCCTGAAACTTGACTTTGATTGGCGGGTTCGCGCTGAGTGCCCGTCTCCAGGGGGAATATCGGGGGCGATAGATGCGTAATTCGGGACGGCTCTTAATCGTTGCGGCGCTCGCCGTCGCGGGAATGTCCGCTTTCTGGGGCGATGTCGTTGCAGCGGTTCCGGCGCTTGCTCCCTATAGAGGCCTGATTGTTGCGATCGGGATCATTTCCTTCTTTGGCGGTCTCGGGCTGATACTGTTCTCGTATTTTGGTCAGATCGCGAAATATCTGAAAGAACGCCTTTTCGGCCACTGGGTGTATGAC
>JBPOET010000008.1:0-16742 GCA_051251675.1 Parasphingopyxis sp.
GCCTCGCCTGATCAGCCAGTTTTTCCGCCAGAATTTCAGCCAGGTGACGAATCCGCCGATCGACAGTTTGCGCGAACGCCATGTGATGAGCCTCAAGACGCGCTTTTCCAACTTCGCCAATATCCTCGACCGCGAGGCCGAGCAGGACAGCGTTCTGGTGCTCGATTCGCCCGTACTTACGTCCGACCAGTGGGGTGGTCTGATGGAAGGCTTTGGCGAAGTCGCTGCGGAAATCGACTGCACCTATGAGGTGGGCGGTACGCTGCGCGACGCAATCGCGGCCGTTCGCAAACAGGCCGAACAGGTGGTCCGCGAAGGCCATATCGAACTGTTCCTGACCGATGAACATACCGGGCCGGGCCGGATTGCTATCCCGATGGTTCTTGCCGCGGCAGCCGTCCACACCCACCTGAAAGCCAAAGGCCTGCGCAGCTATGCGTCGGTCAATGTTCGCTCGGCCGAATGTCTCGACACCCATTATTTTGCGGTGCTGATCGGCGTCGGCGCGACGACGGTGAACGCGTATCTGACCGAAGGCGCCATCGCCGATCGCCATGCGCGCGGCCTGTTCGGGGACCTGACGCTCGAAGACTGTCTCGAGCGCTACCAGCTCGCGATCGACGAGGGCCTGCGCAAGATCATGTCGAAGATGGGGATCGCCGTGATCTCCAGCTATCGCGGCGGCTATAATTTCGAAGCGGTTGGCCTCTCCCGCTCGCTGGTCAACGAATTCTTCCCCGGCATGCCGGCCAAGATTTCCGGTGAAGGCTATGCATCGCTGCAACTGAATGCGGAGCTGCGCCATGATGCGGCCTGGGACCCCTCGGTGATCAACCTTCCGATTGGCGGATTTTACCGCCAGCGCGCGGGCGAGGAGAGCCATGCCTTTTCCGCCCAGCTCATGCATCTGTTGCAGACCGCCGTCAGTACGGACAGCTATTCCAGCTATCTCCAGTTCTCCCGCGGCGTGCGCGATATGGATCCGGTCTATCTGCGCGACCTGATGGAATTCAACTATGCGCCTCAGGCCGTGCCGATCGACGAGGTCGAGGCGATCACCGAGATCCGCAAACGCTTCGTAACCCCGGGCATGAGCCTGGGCGCGCTCTCTCCCGAGGCGCATGAAACGCTGGCCATCGCTATGAACCGTATCGGCGCGAAAGCAGTGTCCGGCGAAGGTGGCGAGGACAAGGAGCGCTACGCACCGCGCGCCAATGGCGACAATGCCAACAGCGTGATCAAGCAGATCGCGTCCGGCCGGTTCGGCGTGACCGCGGAATATCTCAACGCCTGCGACGAAATCGAGATCAAGGTCGCCCAGGGCGCCAAGCCCGGCGAAGGCGGCCAGCTTCCCGGCTTCAAGGTCACCGAATTCATCGCCAAGCTGCGCCATGCAACGCCGGGCGTCACATTGATCTCACCGCCGCCGCATCACGACATCTATTCGATCGAGGATCTGGCGCAGCTCATTTACGATCTGAAGCAGATCAATCCCAAGGCACGGGTCTGTGTAAAGCTTGTCAGCTCGGCCGGTATCGGAACGGTCGCGGCCGGAGTCGCCAAGGCCCATGCCGATGTGATCCTGATCGCCGGCAACACCGGCGGCACCGGCGCATCGCCCCAGACATCGATCAAATATGCAGGCACACCGTGGGAGATGGGGCTTAGCGAGGTCAATCAGGTGTTGACGCTCAACGGATTGCGTCACCGGATTCGACTGCGCACCGATGGCGGGCTCAAGACCGGGCGCGATATCGTGATCGCCGCAATCCTCGGGGCCGAGGAATTCGGCATCGGCACTTTGAGCCTCGTCGCGATGGGCTGCATCATGGTGCGGCAGTGCCATTCCAACACCTGCCCGGTCGGCGTTTGTACGCAGGACGAACGGTTGCGCGATAAATTTACCGGCACGCCGGAAAAGGTGATCAACCTGATGACCTTTATCGCCGAGGAGGTCCGCGAAATCCTCGCCCGGCTCGGCTATCGCAGCCTCGACGAAATTGTCGGGCGGACGGAATTGCTCCGCCAGGTCAGCCGCGGCGCGGAGCATCTCGACGATCTCGATCTCAACCCGATCCTCGCCAAGGTGGATGCGGCGGACCATGAACGGCGGTTCAGCCTCGACAGCTGGCGCAACGAAGTGCCCGACAGCCTCGATGCGCAGATGATCGAAGACACGAAAGCGGTGTTCGAGCGCGGCGAGAAGATGCAGCTTACCTATACCGTGCGCAACACGCACCGGGCGGTCGGCACCCGGCTTTCCTCCGAGGTGACCCGGCGGTTCGGCATGTCGGAACTGGCCGACGATCATCTGCACGTCCGGCTGCGCGGTTCGGCCGGCCAGTCGCTCGGCGCCTTTCTGTGCAAGGGCATCACCATCGAAGTCTTCGGCGATTCGAACGACTATGTCGGCAAGGGCCTGTCCGGCGGACATATCGTTATCCGGCCCACCGTTTCCTCGCCGCTCGAAAGCAAGGACAACACGATCATCGGCAACACCGTGCTTTACGGCGCGACTTCGGGCAAATTGTTCGCGGCGGGCCGGGCGGGCGAACGTTTCGCGGTGCGCAATTCCGGCGCCGATGTCGTGATCGAGGGCTGCGGGGCCAATGGCTGCGAATATATGACCGGCGGCACGGCTGTCATCCTCGGCCGGGTCGGCAAGAATTTCGGCGCAGGCATGACCGGAGGCATGGCCTTCATTCTGGACGAGGCCGGCGAGTTCGAACGGCATGCCAATCCCGAAAGCATCGTCTGGCAGCGCCTGGCGTCAAGCCATTGGGAGGAACGCCTGCTCGAAATGATCGGCAGCCATGCCAAGGCGACGGAAAGCGCCTGGGCGCATTCGATCATCGACGACTGGGACCGGTGGCGCGAACATTTCTGGCAGGTCTGCCCGAAAGAGATGATCGACCGGATCGATCACCCGCTCAGCGACGAGGAAGAGGTTGTGGCGGCGGAGTAACCGCTGCCGCTCTCTCAGCTGTACCGGGCCTCGATCTTTTCGGCAGCATTGCCGTCCTCGCCCGCCGCAGCGGCGCGCACACTGGCCGCCAGGTCTTCTAGATAGGCGTCGATGAAATCCGCATGGCGGGGCGAGAGCATCAGGTGCAGGCTTGGCGGCTCGATCGTCACGGATGTGAACCATCCCCGGCGGTACATGGCACCGTAAAGGGCAAGGGCATGATGCTCCGGATGGCTAAAGGCGATCAGGCCGAGAATCGGATTGCCGAGAATTTCGAAACCAAGGGCTTTCACACCCTCTTCCACCCTTTCCCGGGTTGCGCATACTTCCCCCTGGAGGCGGCAATAGCCGTCTACGCCGAGAGTATTCATGACCGCCCAGGCCGCGGCGATTGCGCCGCCGGGCCGCGTGCCGGCAAGCGTCGGCGTCGTCATCGGCGCACCCGACCAGCAGGAAAAGTCGAACGGCATATGCGTGTACAGCTCTTCGGAGCGAAACAGGACGGTCGAGGCGCCCTTGGCCGCATAGCCATATTTGTGCAGATCGGCGCTCATCGATTTGACCGCCGGCACCTCGAAATCGAAGGGCGGAACCCGAACCCCGTTCATCCGGGCGAAGGGCGCAAAATAGCCACCGACACAGGCATCGACATGCAGCCAGACGCCTTTGCGCTCCGCCGCCTCGCCAAGCGCCGCGATCGGATCGATAATCCCGTGCGGAAAGTTGGGCGCCGAGCCGACCATCATGATCGTCTCGGCGTCGCATGCCGCCTCCATGGCCTCGACATCGGCTTCGAACGTGCCATCGGTTTTCAGGGGGATGCGGCGCATCTCGATATCCATCAGATGGCAAGCCTTGTCGAAAGCCAGATGGGCCGATTGCGGCACGACGATATTGCTCTTGTCCAGCGCCTTGCCACCGGCACGCGCATGGTCACGCGCCGTCTTGATCGCCATGGTGATGGAATCGGTTCCGCCCGAAGTCATCGAACCCGCCGCGCCCTCCGGCCCGTTGAGCAGCCCCAGCGCCATGGAGATGACATCCTTTTCCATCTGCGCGAGCGACGGAAACGCGGCCGGCCCAAGGCCGTTTTCCGACATATAGGCGGTATAGGCCTCCTTCTGCACCGTCGCGACCTCTTCGCCGGCATTGAACACATAGACCGCCGTCTTGCCATCCCGCCATTTGGCATCGTTGCCGCCGCGATCGAGCAGGTCCTTCTTTACTTCATCCCATGGTCGCCCGGTTGCCGGCAGTTTCATAATGTCTCTCTCCGTAACGTCTCGAACAGCGATTACTGTGGCGACTATCGGGCGGACAGACAATGTCGGATACGGATAGGGGCGCGGCGCCATCCTCGCTCGCTATTGCCACGACAGTTTTCAGAACATATAGGGAACATAAAGGAGATTCGCCATGGACCTGCCCAATTATCTCGAACTCGCCACCGCCGACATGGCCGCAACCAAAAGCTTCTACACATCCGCCTTCGGGATCGAATTTACCGATTACGGTCCGGAATATGCGGGCGCGAATACAGAGAGTTTCGAACTCGGCCTGGCCGCGTTCGGTGAAACGCCTCCGCCGCTTCCCGGTTTCCAGACTAACGATATCGCAGCCACCGAACAGGCCGTGCGCGACGCGGGCGGAACGATCGTGAAGGATATCTATGACTTTCCGGGCGGGCGGCGCTTCCATTTCCGCGATCCCGGCGGGAACGAACTCCTCGTCTACCAATATGAAAGCGAGGGCTGACCGGGCCCTCGTGTCTGGCCATTCAGGCGAGACTCATTTTGTAACGGCTAAAGGTCTGCTACCATTCGGTCCTGTCCACAGGAGACCTTATCATGCGCGCATGGCCGCTTCTCGCTCCAATGGCGCTGGCAATCGCCACGCCCGCCATTGCTCAGGATGACGATATCTGGGACGACGATCCCTATGCCGCTCAGGATGAAACCGTGCTCGCGATAGACCGCTTCATGGGCGCGTTGCTCGACCTGCCCGTCGGACGACTGGCTCGCGCCATGCCCAATGTCGAAATTGAAGGCGATATCCGCGAATCCGACACGCTGCGCGACATGATGGTTCGCGACAATCCGGAGGCGGAAGAAGAATTGCGTAGCAAGGCGCGGATGGCGACTGCGCTTGTCGGCACGATGCTGAGCGAGGTGGAAACCATGCTTCCCGCGCTCGAGAACTGGGCCGAGAATCTTGGCCGCGCCCTTTCCGAATAGATCGGCCCGGACGATGAGCGCCGAATAACCGCTGGACGGAAACGGCCACCACGTTACAACCGCAACCATGTGGGAACTCTTCCAATTTCCTCTTTGTCCGTTCAGCCGCAAGGTCCGCCTGCTGCTTGGGGAAAAGGGCGTCGGTTACGATCTGGTGCGGGAATCCCCATGGGAGCGGCGCGACGAATTTCTCGACATAAACCCCGCCGGCAAGACGCCCGTGATGGTCGACAAGGACAAGGGCGGCACGCTGATCGACAGCCGCGCGATCTGCGAATATTTCGAAGAGACGCTGGATACGGCCCGGATGATCACAGGGCCAGCGCCGAACCGCGCCGAAATTCGCCGGCTGGTCGCCTGGTTCGACGAGAATTTCTATGTCGATGTCGTCGCGCCACTGATGCACGAGCGCATGTTCAAGCGGCTTATCCATCGCGAGGCGCCGGACGGAACGGCCCTGCGCGAGGCTATGAAAGCGGCCGATTCCCATCTCGACTATATCGATTATCTGCTCGATCATCGCCGCTGGATCGCGGGCGCGACGCTGAGCCTCGCCGATCTGGCCGCGGCGGCGCAGATTTCCGTGGCGGACTATCTGGGCGGCTTCAACTGGTCGAGTCATAAACAGGCGAAAGCCTGGTATGCGGGTCTCAAATCGCGCCCCAGCTTCCGGCCGCTTCTGAGCGAGCGCATGGAAGTGATCTCGCCTCCCGCGCACTATGACAAGGTGGATTTTTAGGCAAAACCCGTTGTGGACCGATCAGGTGAACTTTCGGGTCAAGGCGTGCAGCGCGATCCAGCATAGAGCCGTCATCAGACCATAAAGGCCACCAATAACGGTACTTTCAAAATGGCCTATGGAGATGAAACCAAGCATCAAACTGCCGCCCGCTGCACCAATGATTGTCAGAGCAGCATAACTCCAGATCAAAGATCGGCCTGCTTCTTTGGCCGCTGCGTAAGCTGTAGCGAGAAGCAAAAGTGATCCGGGTATCGCAAAAACCAAGGGCGCGAAACTTGACCGATCAATGCTCCCGAAAAGAATTAATGACGTAACCACGCAGGCCACGAAAGCAGCAATTATACTCACGGCCGTGATACGCAGTATAGCCACTACTTGAAGGCTATCGGGTTGGTGCAATCGCTCATGTTAGCCCTCGCAAAGTGCTGATTGCAGATCAAGCGGGCGCCCGCACCGCCGTCAGCAGATAATTGAGCGCTGTCCGCTCCGAAATCTCGAATCCGCGTGCAGGCGAAAAGCTCAATCCGGAAATGTCAGTCACCGATAGGCCGGTGTCTTCGAGAAGCCCGGTCAGCTCTTCCGGCGTCAGGAATTTGTCCCAGTCGTGCGTGCCCTCGGGGATGAGGCCGGCGCCCTCCCCGACCGTGATCATCGCCAGCTTCGAAAGGCCGGTGCGGTTGGGCGTCGACATGATGAGCAGACCATCCGGCTTCAGCGCACCGGCCAGCCCGCGGACGAAGGAGGCGGGATCGGTCACATGCTCGACCACCTCCATACAGGTCAGGAGATCATGGATGCCTTCTGCCGCCTCCACTCCGCCAGGGCGATAATCGATGGCAAGGCCGGATTGCGCGGCGTGCGCCCGCGCGGCGGCGATATTCTCTTCAGCCGCATCGATGCCGGTAACGGTTGCGCCCAGCCGGGCCAGCGGCTCGGCGAGCAGCCCCGCGCCGCACCCGATATCGAGCGCGCTTTTGCCGGTCAGCGGACGCCGGTCGGCCGCATCCAGATCCCAATGCGCATCGATCGCCTTGCGGATATAACCGAGACGCGGCGGGTTGAGCCGGTGGAGCATGGCGGACGAACCTTTGGGGTCCCACCATTCGGCGGCGAGCCTGCCGAAATGTTCGGCTTCTTTCGGATCGACAGAATGGGCCTGCGAATCCGCGGCGGCGGGGGGTGTTGCTGCACTTGCGTTCATAACCTCTCCTGCCTAACAGGATCGCCCGCCCCGTTCCATGGGGCAAAGCGCATTTTTTCGGGGGTTTGCCAGAGAATAATGGCCCGCATTGTGATGAAATTCGGCGGCACATCCATGGGCGGGATCGATCGTATCCGGGCCGTGGCCGAACGCGTCAAAGCCGAAGTCGGCAAAGGAAACGATGTTGCGGTGATCGTATCCGCAATGGCCGGCGAGACGGACCGGCTCGTCCAGTTCTGCCGCGAAGCCTCTTCGCTGTACGATCCGCGCGAATATGACGTGGTCGTGGCGTCCGGCGAACAGGTGTCGTCCGGGCTGCTCGCAATCATGCTGCAATCCATGGGCGTGCAGGCGCGCAGCTGGATGGGCTGGCAGCTGCCGATCCGCACATCCGAAGCGCACACCTCAGCCCGGATCGACGATATCGACGCTGACATCCTCTGCAAGGCGATAGAAGGTGGCAATGTGGCCGTCATTCCCGGCTTCCAGGGCATGACGGAGGAAGGCCGGGTCGCCACGCTCGGCCGCGGCGGGTCCGACACATCGGCGGTCGCCATTGCGGCGGCGATGAAGGCCGATCGCTGCGACATCTATACCGATGTGGACGGCGTCTACACGACCGATCCGCGCATCGTGCCGCGCGCCCGCAAGCTCTCGAAAATTACCTATGAAGAGATGCTGGAGCTGGCGAGCGTAGGGGCAAAAGTGCTCCAGACCCGCTCAGTCGGTCTGGCCATGAAATGTCAGGTGCCGCTCCAGGTTCTGTCCTCCTTCGAGGACAAGCCCGGCACCATGATCGTCGACGAACAGGATATTGAGGACAGCGAGATGGAAAAACAGCTGATAACCGGCATCGCCTATGACAAGAATGAGGCCAAGGTCACGCTGACATCGGTGGCGGACAAGCCCGGCTCCGTATCGGCAATTTTCACGCCGCTGGCCGAGGCGAATGTCAATGTCGATATGATCGTGCAGAACTTTGCCCGGGAAACCGGCAATACGGACGTCACCTTCACCGTCCCTTCGGACGATCTCGCCAAATCGCTCGACGTGCTGGCGAAAGCCAAAGACGAGATCGGCTATCGCGAGATTGCCCACGACACGAATGTCTGCAAAGTCTCGGTCGTCGGCGTCGGCATGCGCAGCCATGCAGGCGTGGCCGCCACCATGTTCCAGACGCTGGCGGATCGCGGCATCAACATCATGGCCATCACGACCAGCGAGATCAAAGTCAGCGTGCTGATCGAGGAAGATTATACCGAACTCGCGGTGCGGGTGCTGCATACGGCCTATGGGCTGGATGCGGAGGACGATGCGGCGTGATTGGTTGGGTTAGTGGTTGCCCACATCCGTTTGGGCTGAGCTTGTCGAAGCCCTGTCCTCTCTTTGCAGTCGTTGACGAAAAGGACAGCCCTTCGACGGGCTCAGGGCGAACGGGAATTGGGAAGGCGATATGACCACCGAAAACGATATCAAGCGCATGATGGCGCGCGGCTGCGAGTTTCTCGGCACCGAATATGCAATTCTGGGCGGCGCGATGAGCTGGATCTCGGAGCGCAATCTCGTCTCCGCCATCTCGAACGCCGGCGGCTTCGGCGTGATCGCCTGCGGGGCGATGGAGCCGCACATGCTCGACGAGGAAATCGCCGAAACTGCCAAGCGCACGGACAAGCCGTTTGGCGTCAACCTCATCACCATGCACCCGCAGCTCGAGGAGTTGATCCAGGTTTGCGCGGATCATGAGATCAGTCACATGGTGCTCGCCGGAGGCCTGCCTCCGGGCTGGGCGATACCGAAGATCAAGGAGTTCGGCGCAAAGCTCATCTGCTTCGCCCCGGCCCTCGCGCTGGCGAAAAAACTCCACCGGTCCGGCGTCGATGCGCTGGTTATCGAGGGGATGGAGGCAGGCGGCCATATCGGACCGGTCAGCACCAGCGTCCTCGCCCAGGAAATCCTGCCCGAACTGCGCGACGAGCTGCCGATCTTCATCGCCGGCGGCATCGGCCGCGGTCATGCCATCGCCGCCTGGCTCGAAGTCGGCGCGGTCGGCGTTCAGCTGGGTACGCGTTTCGTCTGCGCCAGCGAATGCATCGCGCATGAGAATTTCAAGAAAGCCTTCATCCGCGCGCCCGCCCGCGACGCAATCGTCTCCACCCAGATCGATGATCGGCTCCCAGTGATCCCGGTCCGCGCACTGAAGAACAAGGGCACGCAGGAATTCAACAAAAAGCAGATCGAAGTCGCGAAACTTCTGGATGCGGGTGAGATCGAAATGGGTGAAGCGCAGCTCCAGATCGAACATTTCTGGGCCGGCGCGCTACGCCGTGCGGTCATCGACGGGGATGTCGAAAATGGTTCGCTGATGGCGGGCCAGAGCGTCGGGATGGTGAAGGCCGAAGAACCCGTCGCCGATATCATCGCGACGCTGATGGAAGAAGCGGTGAACGCGCTGGAGAAGAATAGGGGTTAGGCCTCGCCAAATGCGCATTCGACCTTCGCGGCGATTCAAACCCCGCCCCGCTTACCCTGAGTCTGTCGACAGGTATTAGACGCCCCTAAAACGGATTCAGCGTAAATCCGTCCTGCTGGAGCAGCGCATGCGCCGTCATCGCGGATAGCGCCATATCCACGCCGGGCAGCAGATCTTCGATATCGATCTCGTAATAGGCGGCCGTCTGGCCGCAGACGATGATCCGGACATTGTTCGCAGTCAGCGCCTCTACCGCCGTCACATTGACGTTTTCCGCGCCGTCATACTGGGCGCCGTATCTTTCCGCATTGGTCATATCGAACGCAGCCTGGCCGTGGACGACGACCGCGATGCGGATATTTTCAAGCGGCACACCAGCCTCGACATGCATGTTGATGAAACGCGCCGCGCTGTCCAGCGTGCGGTTTATCTCGCCCGGATCGGCAGCGGTCGAGGTGTCGAAGGCGATGGCAAAATGTGCATCCACGGGGATTGCCGTGGTCGTCTCCACGCTCGCCACATTGCCGAACCCGGGAAAGACCGGGCCGGGATGGAAGGCGTCGGACTGCGCTGCGAGCGGCGCGGCGGCAAGGCTGAGGCCGAGCAGGGCAAGGGTGGGTTTGAGCATCGGGGTATCCTGTCAATGTGCGGTGTCTGGTTCATTCTACCGCCTGTCTCGGGATAGGAACAGCGAGAGATTACCTTCAACTCCACTCACCCTGAGCGTGTCGAAGGGTTGTCCTTAACTTCCACCGGTTCAGAGGAAAAGGACGGGGCTTCGACAGGCTCAGCCCAAACGGCCTTGTGGTGGATAGATGCCTTAACAGGCCGGGAACCGTTATTTCTCGACCAAAGCCAATCTTTTGCGATGCTTAGCGTTTCCGCATTGGCGCAAACCGCGTGCCTCTGCTAATCGTTCGCATATGAGTTTTTCCGAAGCGACCGCCTCATCCCGTGAGATACTGACCGGCCTGCACGATGTGATGGCCTCGCGCACCCATGCCCAGGCCAAGCTGAACCGTGTCGTCGAGATTATCGGTGAGGCGCTGTCGAGCGAAGTCTGCTCGATCTACCTGCTGCGGGAGGGCGTGCTGGAGCTGTATGCGACGCTGGGGCTGAACCAGGACGCGGTGCATGTCACCAAGCTCGCTCTGGGCGAGGGGCTGGTCGGCGTAATCGCGAAAACCGGCCGTATCCTCAATCTGGATGAGGCGACATCGCATCCCGATTTCGCCTATAAACCGGAAACCGGCGAGGAGACCTATCACAGCTTTGCCGGCATCCCGATCATCCATCGCGAACGCACCGTCGGCGTGCTTTCCGTCCAGCATGCCGACCCGCGCCCCTATGGGGATGTCGAGATCGAAGCCTTGCAGACCGTGGCAATGGTGCTGGCCGAACTGATCTCCAGCGCCGAGCTGATCGACGACAGCGCCACCGATGGCGAGATTGCCCGCCAGACCGAGGCGATGCATCTGACCGGCCAGAAACTCGTCGTCGGCATGGCATCCGGCGTTGCGGTGTTTCACCAGCCGCGCGTCAATATCGAACATACGGTCGCCGACGATGTCGAGGCCGAACGGGCGCGCGTCTATGCGGCATTCGGCAAGATGCGCGAACAGATTGACGCGCTTTCCAACCAGGCCGAATTCGGCGCGGGCGGCGAGCACAAGGACGTGCTCGAGACATACAAGATGTTCGCCTATGACGAGGGCTGGAGCCGCCGGATCAACTCCGCGATCGACAGCGGCCTGACCGCCGAAGCGGCGATCGAGCGCGTCCAGCAGCGCACCCGGGCGCGGATGCACGAGATTGACGATCCGCTGCTCGCCGAGCGCATGCACGATCTGGAGGATCTCGCCAACCGGCTGATCCGCATCGTGTCCGGCCAACTGGGCACGGCGGCGCAACTTGGGCTGCGCAACGATTCCATCCTGATCGCCCGCAATCTGGGGCCGGCCGAACTGCTCGAATATGATCGCCGGAGGCTCAAGGGCGTCGTGCTGGAAGAAGGTTCGCTGACTGCGCACGTCACCATCGTGGCCCGCGCCATGGGCGTGCCGGTGCTGGGCCGGGTCGCCGATATCCGGCGGCTGATCCATGAAAATGACGAACTGCTGCTCGATGTCGAGGAAGGTTCGGTCTATGTCCGGCCTTCCGGCACCATGATCGAGGTGTTCGAAGCCAAACAGGCGCGGCTGAAAGAGAAGCGCGCCGAGTTCGAGGCTCTGCGCGACGCGGCTCCGGAGACGAAATGCGGCAAGCGGCTGAGAGTCATGATCAATGCGGGGCTTCGCGAGGATGTCGCCGCCGTCAACCTGGCCGGCGCGGACGGCATCGGCCTGTTCCGCACCGAGTTCCAGTTCCTCGTGTCCGCCACCCTGCCCCGCCGCGACGCCCAGCAGAAACTCTACACGGACGTGCTTGCTGCGTCCGGCGACAAACCGGTTATCTTCCGGACGCTCGACATTGGCGGCGACAAGGCCGTGCCCTATCTGCGCACCGAAACCAGCAAGGAAGAAAATCCGGCCATGGGCTGGCGCGCGCTGCGCCTGTCGCTGGACCGGGAAGGCCTGATGAAGGTTCAGGCGCGCGCGCTTATCGAGGCGGCGGCTGGCAAGACCCTCAACGTGATGTTCCCGATGGTGTCCGAGCCCTGGGAGTTTGACGAAGCACGCGCGCTGTTCGAAGCGCAGCGGGTGTGGCTTGAAGACCGCCATCACATGCTGCCGCACGATATACGCTATGGCTGCATGCTCGAAGTACCCGCGCTTGCCGAGATTCTGGATCAGCTTTTGCCGCGGCTCGATTTTATCTCAATCGGCACTAACGACCTGACACAGTTCCTGTTCGCCGCCGATCGCGCCGATCCGCGCATCGCCGATCGCT
Organism: Parasphingopyxis sp.; assembly: GCA_051251675.1. GTDB lineage: Bacteria > Pseudomonadota > Alphaproteobacteria > Sphingomonadales > Sphingomonadaceae > Parasphingopyxis. The sequence goes on from JBPOET010000008.1 coordinate 12,502, forward strand.
ATGACTGGCTTAGCCCTGCTATCCTCCGTTTCATTCGCCGGATCGTCCGCGAAACGACCGAGGCCGGCGTACCGACCACGATCTGCGGAGAGATGGGCGGCAGGCCCATCGAGGCAATGGCGCTCATCGGCCTTGGTGTGGAGCAGCTCTCGATCACGCCGGCAGCCGTGGGCTCGATAAAAGCGATGATACGCTCGCTCGATGCCGAACAGCTACGCGGCAGGATGGACGAGTGGCTGGCCGAACCACCTCCCGACATGCGCCAGACTCTTCTCGACTGGGCGGAGCAACGGTCGGTCGCAATCGCCTGATTTTCGGCGAATCACTTGGCGGAAGTCCTTGACAGAAATGGCGGCGGCTTGCGAAAGCCGTTGGTGACGCATTTGCCGAAGTGCAGCGTCAACAGGGAGCGCAGATGTCAGAAGAAAGTGGCGACGACGCCGCATTGTTCGAATCTCTAGTCGGAAGCAAACTTCGCGATGCTCGCGAGAGCCAGGGCATTTCGCTGGAAGATATTGCGAAATCGACACGAATACCCCTGCGACAACTGCAAAATATCGAAATTAGCGCATACGAAAAACTGCCCGCGCCAACATACAGTATCGGTTTTGTGAAGGCTTATTCGCTCGCCGTGGGGCTCAATGCGCCGGATATGGCTGCGGCGTTCCGTGAAGAAATCAATTTTCGATCCGCTGGCCAGACCGCAGGGGACTATTTCGAACCCACCGACCCGGCCCGCGTGCCGCCGCGCAGCCTTGCATGGGTTGCCGCCAGCATCGCCCTCCTGCTGGTCATCGGCTACGCCTTGTGGCGGAGCGGTATGTTCGGCCTCGACGGCGACGACCGGGCCAGGATGGCGGCAGGAACCGACGCGCCCACCGCCAGCGAGAGCGGCGACAGCGGCACGGCTCCAACCGCCGCAACGCCTCCGCCGCCGCCAACCGAAGGCACCGTCAGGATTGAGGCGACTGACACGGTCTGGCTGCGCGTCTACGAACTGGAGAGCGGCGACCGGATCTACGAAAATGAGCTGCAGGCCGGCGAGACATATGAAGTCCCGGCAGATGCCGTTCAGCCGGCCATTCGAACGGGCCGCGCCGATGCTCTGCGGGTGACCGTCGCTGGCCGCGCAGTCGATCCGATCGGACCGGCGCACCTTGCTCGCCCTCGCCCGACTGCTACGGAAACCCCGTTAGCCAACTAACAGTCTGCGCCCGCTTCATGTTGGCGACAGGACCGGCGGGCGATATACATCCCGTTACGGGTCAAGGGAGGGAAAACGCCATGCGTCCTATGCTTATTGCCGCGCTGCTGGTTACGACTGCAGCCACCCCAGCGCTGTCACAGGGCGCCGAGATGGACCGCCGGATCGACCGGGTCGAGCGGGAAATTCGCGCGCTCCAGCGTCAGGTGTTCCCCGGGGGCAATGCCGATTTCTTCGAGCCGGAAATCCAGGCCGGCGCGGCCGATGCACAGGCCGGGAACCCCGCCTCTTCCCCGATCACCGACCTGACCGACCGGGTGAATGCGCTTGAACGCCAGCTGGCTACGCTGACAGGCCAGGTCGAAGAGAACAGTTTCGAGCTGCGCCAGCTCCGGGCGATGGTCGAGTCCCTGCAAGGGCAGGACGCGCCTGACTCGGGAACCGAGGCTGGATCGACACTCGGCGCAGCGTCTGTCGACGCCGGGGAGGATGCACCGGCCGAAGAGAGCAGTCCGGCAAACACCGATCCTGAAAACGGCAGCCAAACAGCGACCCAGGTACAGAGCGACGAAGCGCCGCTGCCCGATGACGCCGGCGAAGCAGCCTATGTCCGCGGGTACCGCCTGTGGCGCGACGGCGACTACGCCGCCGCCCGGACCCAGCTGCGAAGCACGGTCGAGACTTATCCCGGACATCGGTTCGAAAGCTATGCGCGCAATCTGCTCGGCCGCGCCTATCTGGACGATGACAAGCCGGCCAACGCGACCGAGATTTTCGTCCGCAATTACCAGGAACTGCCCAACGGCGAACGGGCCGCCGACAGCCTGTTCTTCCTCGGCGTCGCCCTGACTGAGCTCAACTATAACGATCGCGCCTGCCTTGCCTTCGATGAACTCGAAGACGTTTATGGCGAAAACCTCCGTAGCACGATCCGCGAGCAGGTTCCGGACGCTCGGGATGCGGCAAACTGCAGCTAATGGTTTCGCTTTCGGCTTAGGGGCGGCTAGGATCGATCCATGCCGCAGCACTCCCTACCGGAACGGTTCAGGACCGACACCGAGCGCCTGACCGCCGCGCCGCCAACCCCTGATGCCCGGCTTGGGCTCGCGGTATCCGGCGGACCGGACAGCCTGGCTCTTCTGGCTCTGGCGGCGGAAGTCTATCACGGGGCAATTGCGGCGATCACCGTCGATCATGGCCTGCGCCCAGAAGCGAGCGATGAAGCGGAGCATGTTGCAGCGATCTGCGCGCAGCTGGATGTACCCCACTCCATCCGAACGCCTCCCCAACCGATTACCGGAAATCTGCAGTCGGCGGCGCGAGCGGCGCGCTATGCGCTGCTGGAGGAATGGGCGATGCGCGAACATCTGCGCTGGATCGCGACGGCGCACCATGCCGATGACCAGCTCGAAACCGTGTTGATGCGACTGATGCGCGGCAGCGGAATCGACGGATTGTCGGCGATCCGCCCGGTCAACGGCAAGATCATCCGTCCCCTGCTTCGGTTTCGCAAGGCCGAGCTTGTCGCGCATATCGAAAGCCGCCGCCTGGAGGCGATCGCGGACCCCAGCAATGTGGACGACGCCTTCGATCGGGTCCGGCTGCGCAAAACGCTGTCCGGCTTCCCCGACTTCGACCCCGAGCGCCTGGAACGCAGCATTCGGGCGGCGCGCGAGGCAGGCGATGCCTTGCAATGGGCAAGCGCGCAGGAGGCCGAAAACCATATTGAGCCAGCCGGGGACGGGGTGATCCTGACACGCACGGACTATCCCGCCGAACTGCTCCGAAGACTGGTCATCGCCTGTCTCGACGCCGTCGACCCCGGCCATGCGGCACGCGGACCGGCGCTCGACCGGCTTATCGAAACGCTGTCCCAGGGACAAAAGGGAATGATCGGCAAAATTCTCTGTACAGCCGAAAGTTCCGATAATTGGCGGTTTTCAAAGGCTCCGCCCCGGAAAACGGGCTGAAATGTTCCAGCCATCGGGCGTTCATCCGTACCGGCCAATTGTCTTTTGACCACAAAATCCTATTTTGGTCGGAACAGAAGGGCCTACACGCGATGAATGACGACAAAGAACCCCAAGACGGCGGCACCAGCCCGTGGATGAAGAGCCTCTTCATCTGGGCCGGCATTCTGGTCGCACTCATCCTGTTCGTCACCATGTTCGACAGCGGCGGCGAGGCGACGGACAACACGCTCGCCTATTCGGATTTTCTCGACCGCATAGAACAGAATGAGGTTCAACAGGTCGAGATCAACGAGGGCTATATCAGTGGCACGCTGACTGACCAGTCCACCTTCCGTACCGATATGCCGCCGCGCGTGGCCGTGCCGATGGACGAGATGCGTGACGCCGGCATCGCAATCAGCGGCCGCCCCGCCGAACAAGCCAGCATCTGGACCTATGTGCTGCTCAACCTGCTGCCCTTCATCCTGATCTTCGGCATCGCCTTCCTCATCATCCGCCAGATGCAGAAAAATGCCGGCGGTGGTGCGATGGGCTTTGGCAAGTCCAAGGCCAAGCTGCTGACCGAGAAACAGGGCAAGGTGACATTCGAAGATGTTGCCGGGATCGACGAGGCGCGCGAAGAACTTCAGGAAATCGTTGAGTTCCTCAAGGATCCTGGAAAATTCTCCCGCCTCGGTGGGCAGATTCCCAAGGGCGCCCTGCTTGTCGGCTCCCCCGGCACTGGTAAAACCCTGCTCGCCCGCGCAATTGCCGGCGAAGCGGAAGTGCCGTTCTTCACGATCTCGGGCTCCGATTTCGTCGAGATGTTCGTCGGTGTCGGCGCGAGCCGCGTCCGCGACATGTTCGAACAGGCCAAGAAGAATGCCCCCTGCATCGTCTTCATCGACGAGATCGATGCCGTCGGCCGCCATCGTGGCGCGGGCCTTGGCAACGGCAATGACGAGCGCGAACAGACGCTCAACCAGCTGCTCGTCGAGATGGACGGCTGCGAAGCGAATGAAGGCATCATCATCATCGCCGCCACAAACCGGCCCGATGTACTCGATCCGGCATTGCTGCGCCCC
>JBPOET010000080.1:0-7371 GCA_051251675.1 Parasphingopyxis sp.
GCGCAAGCCGGATCGCCATTTGCATGCGATTGGTTCAGGCCAATTTTATCGCCTCGGTCCCGTTGCCCCAGCGGATCGATGAGATCGCAATGGCAATTTAGCTGGCTTCGAGCGCGGCCTGTTTTTCCGCGGCGATCCGGTCGAGCTCGGCCCGGCTCTTCTTTTCCGATGCGGATTTCAGTTGTCCGCAGGCAGCCATGATATCGCGCCCGCGCGGCGTGCGGATCGGCGCGCTGATACCGGCATCGAAAATGATCTCGGAAAAATGCGCGATCCGCTCCGGGTCCGAACATTCGTAGTCGGCGCCTGGCCACGGGTTGAACGGTATGAGATTCACCTTGGCCGGAAGGTCATATTGTTTGATCAGGCGGACCAGTTCATGGGCGTCGGCATCGCTGTCATTCTTGTCCTTCAGCATCACATATTCGAAAGTGATGCGCCGGGCATTGTTGGCGCCGGGATAATCGGCGCAGGCCTGCAGCACTTCATCGATCCCGTATTTCCTGTTGAGCGGGACGATCTCGTCGCGCACCTCCTTGGTCACGGCATGGAGCGACACGGCAAGATTTACGCTGATCTCCTCGCCGGCCCTTTCGATCATCGGAACGACGCCCGACGTGGAAAGCGTGATGCGCCGCCGTGACAGGGCCAGTCCTTCGGCGTCCATCACGACTTTCATCGCGTCGCGGACATTGTCGAAATTGTAGAGCGGTTCGCCCATTCCCATCAGCACGATATTGGTGAGCATCCGGCCGTGCGGATCGTAATTGCTGCTCTCGCCCGGCCCCGGCCATTCTTCCAGCGTGTCCCGCGCCAGCATGACTTGGCCGACTATCTCGCCCGGCGTCAAATTCCGCACGAGCTTCATCGTTCCGGTATGGCAGAAGCGGCAGTTGAGCGTGCAGCCGATCTGGCTTGAAATACACAAGGTTCCGCGATCGGCATCCGGAATGAAGACCATTTCATAGTCCTGCCCATCCGCCGTCCGCAGCAGCCATTTGCGGGTGCCGTCTTCCGATACCAGATGTTCGACGATCTCGGGACGCCCGATCACGAAATGCTCTTCGAACCAGGGCTGCTGAGCCTTGGCGATATCGCTCATCGCGGAAAACTCGGTTCTGCCGCGATGATAGATCTGGTGCCAGACCTGTTTGGCGCGCAGCTTGGCCTGTCTGGGCGAAAGCCCGGCTGCCTCGAATATTGCGCGAATCTCTGCGCGGGGCAGGCCCATGATATCGATACGCCCGTCTTCGCGCGGCGCGATTTCGCGGGGCACGGGAACGGGGTCGACCGCGCCGGGGCGATTCATGGGGGCGGAAGATGCGCTCATGCGGCGCATGTAGGGGGTAAGCGGCGGATTTGCGAGTCGTGTCTTCTGCGCAGCCTTCTATCCCGCACATCCGATCGCGGCGGCATCAATCGCGCTCGCCGCCCCGCGCAAAGTGTATGTGTCGACAAATCGTCCCGCCCGGCTGGACCGCGCTTCGATCCGCATCGCAGTGCCATTGCGCATCGCGGCCACGATCGCGGTGTCGTCGCGGCTGTTTGCCGCCCAGGCATCGGGCCCGCGGCCGACCAGCTCGAACCGGCGCGACCCGATTGTCAGGACCGGCGTGCTGCCATCCTGCATTTCGCGGCGCAACCGGAAATGCACCTGCCCGCGCCGATCCCGTTCCGGCCAGCTGCCGACCGAGGCAAAGGGTTCCCACTCGCCCCGCCGCTGGCGATCGGGCCGGGCGATGGCGTAGCAGCGCGGCGTGTCTGGGTCCCGGAACGCGCCCCAATTGCCGAATACGCCAAGCGAGTCCCGGGCATGGCCCATGGTTGGCATACACAGTGCGGCCAGCAGGAGTAGGGCGACGGGCGTCCTCATGCGCGTTCGCCGCCGGTTCCCTCGACGACCAGCGTTTCCTTACCATCTTCGATCATTACGACCGAGCCTTGTGGCAGGCTCGGCGCAACCGGCGCGCCATAGCCCGGCAGCGGCTCCAGCCCGAGAAGCACCCCGCGCAGCACACGGCTGGATATGCCATGCATTATGACCAGCTTGTCGCCGGGGGTCTGGCCATCCTCTTCGAGCCAGTGGGAGACGCGCCGCGCGATTTCCGGGTAGTGCTCGCCGTCGGGCGCGGGTTTAAGAACGCCATGGTCCGCATCGACCACAGGGCCGTGTTCGGCGATCACATCGGCATAATAACAGCCGCCCCAAGCACCCATGCCGATTTCCACCAGCCGGTCGTCATGCCGCGCGTCGTGCCAGTCGAGGTCGAGATGATCGGCGATGATTGCCAGCGTCTGCAAGGCGCGCCCCGCGCTTGACGACCATAAGGCGAGTTCCGGCTGCGCCCCGAGGCGGTCGCGCAGCGCTGCACCCATGGCATCCGCCTGCGCAAATCCTGCGCGCGTGAGCGGCGTGTGGGCATGGTCTCCCTGCAACCGCGCTGCAGCGTTGAACACGGTTTCGCCATGGCGAGCGATAAAGAGACGGCCGGGCCTGTTCATCGCACGGCTGATCGCCAATTCACCGCCCGAAAGCAACTGAAATCCGCCATTTATCCTGTGTTCATGCAACCTTCTGCAACGCCATGCGCTGGTTCCCAAGCCCATGATCTTGGGGCCGTGTAAATGTGTAAGGAGTATTCACATGCGTATCGTTTTACTTTCCGCCATTCTGCTGCCGGGCATCTCAGCTCCGGCTCTGGCCCAGTCCAACACCGATGCCTTCACGGGTTTTCGGCTCGAGGCCGTAGGGGGCTATGACAATACGAGCGCCGATAATGACGGCGATTTTTCGCCCGGCACGCGGGATCGTTTCGACGACGGCAGCGGGGAAGGCCTGGACGGCTTTCTCTATGGTGCTGGCGTCGGATATGATTTTGCGGTTGGCGGCGCCGTTTTGGGGATTGAAGGCGAAATCACCGACTCGACCGCCGGTGAAAACGATGATGGCGCATTCGGCGCCGGAAGCCGCGCCTCGTTCGAGGCGGAGCGCGATCTGTATATCGGTGCGCGCGTCGGCGTTCCCGTGTCTCCGCAGGCCCTGCTTTATGCAAAGGGCGGATACACCAACGCCCGGTTCGGGCTCGATGCCGATGACGGAGCCGGGTTCAGCGAGGATTATTCCGCAACGCTGGACGGGTTCCGGGTTGGCGCGGGTGTCGAATATCTTTTCGGTCGCAACGTCTACGGCAAGGTCGAATATCGCTATTCCAACTACAGCGATCTCGAGGTCGATGTTGCCGACACCAACGTCAATTTCGCGGATTTCGACGTCAATACGGACCGCCATCAGGTCGTAGCCGGGGTCGGTATCCGCTTCTAGGCTCTGCTATCCACAGGAAAGTGCCGAAAATGGGGGTCGGGGCCTTGCGTTCCGGCCCCTTTTCCTTGCCATGTAGAGGCTGAGAGGGCAGTACCCTTTTCCCAAATAAAGATGACGCCGTGTGCAGGGGAATACGATGAAAGCGACGATTGAACGGGCAGTGCTTTTGAAGAGCCTGGGCCATGTGCAATCGGTGGTCGAGCGCCGCAACACCATCCCGATTCTGTCCAATGTCCTTATCGAAGCGGTCGAAGGCGGCGGGATCAAGCTGATGGCGACCGATCTGGATCTGCAGATCGTGGAGACCGTCGAGGCGCAGGTGGAGCAGGCCGGGGCGACAACCGTATCGGCGCACACCCTGTTCGATATCGTCCGCAAGCTTCCCGAAGGCAGCCAGGTTTCGCTTGAGGCGGCGGACGGCAAGATGGCCGTCAACGCGGGCCGGGCGCGCTTCAATCTCTCGACGCTGCCGCGCGACGACTTCCCGGTGATTGCCGAGGGCGATCTGCCGACGGTTTTCGAAATTCCCGCCGCAACCCTGCGGGAAATCGTCGACAAGACGCGTTTTGCCATCTCCACCGAAGAAACCCGCTATTATCTGAACGGGATATTCTTTCACGTAACCGATGATGCGCAGCCGGTGCTCAAGGCTGCTGCGACGGATGGCCATCGCCTGGCCCGTTTCACCCTGCCGCGCCCCGACGGGGCGGATGGCATGCCGGACGTGATCATTCCGCGCAAATGCATCGCCGAACTGCGCAAGATGCTGGACGAACTGGACGGTACGGTCGAGGTTGCGCTGTCGGACAGCAAGGTCCGCTTCGGGCTGGGCACGGCCGTGATGACGTCGAAGCTGATCGACGGAACCTTCCCCGATTATAATCGTGTGATCCCCACCGGGAACGACAAGCTTCTCAAGATCGATCCGCGCTCGTTCGAGGAAGGCGTCGACCGCGTCGCGACCATCGCGACCGAAAAGACCCGCGCGGTGAAGATGGCGCTTGATACGGACAAGATCACGCTGTCCGTGACCTCGCCCGAAAATGGCACGGCCTCGGAAGAGGTTGCCGGCCAATATGGTGCGGACGGCTTCGAGATCGGTTTCAACGCCCGCTACCTGCTGGACATATTGGGCCAGGTTCAGGGCGATGCGATCGAAGTGCATCTCGCCGATGCCGCCGCGCCGACCCTGATTCGCGAGAATGACAAGGCCAGCGCGCTTTATGTGCTGATGCCGATGCGGGTGTGAGCTTTTAGCGCATTGCCCCTATAGAGGCGGCAGATGACACTCCGCCGCCTTTCTCTCACCGATTTCCGTTCCTATGAAACGGCGCTGATCGAGCCTGGCCCGGGCTTTGTCGTGCTCACCGGCGAGAATGGCGCAGGAAAGACCAATATTCTCGAAGCGGTGTCGCTGTTGACACCGGGGCGCGGGCTCAGGCGCGCGCGGCTCTCGGAAATGGCGCGGCAGGGCGGCCCGGGTGGCTTTTCGGTCGCTGCCATACTCGAAACGCCGGACGGCGATGTCGATCTGGGAACCGGAACCCTGCCGAGCGCGCCCGACCGCCGCCGGGTGCGGATCAACGGCGCGGCGGCCTCGGCAACGGCATTCACCGAATGGCTGTCGATTCTGTGGCTGACCCCGGCGATGGACCGGTTGTTCGCCGATGCGCCGGGCGGCAGGCGGGCCTTTCTCGACCGGCTGGCGCTGGCGCTCGAGCCGTCCCATGCGCATCATGCTTCGCGCTATGAGGCCGCGATGAGGGCGCGCAACCGCTTGCTTGGGGACGAGGCGCCGCTGGATAGCGAATGGTGCGCGGCGCTGGAAATGCAGATGGCCGAGCATGGCGGCGCGCTGGCAGCGGCGCGAGAACGAACGATAGACGCGCTCAATGCCCGGCTGGCCGATCAACCGGACGGGCCTTTCGCCAAGGCGTATCTGGCGCTTCACGGCTGGGAAGCCGAAAGCGATCTTGGTGCTGCCCTTGCCCAGGGCCGCGATCGCGACCGTGCGGCCGGTCGCTCGCTCACCGGCCCGCACCGCAGCGATCTCGCCGTTACCCATCTTGGCAAGGGCCAGGCGGCGGATCGCTGTTCCACGGGCGAGCAGAAGGCGCTTTTGCTCTCCATCGTCCTCGCCCATGCGGACCTTGTGGCGGAGCGCGCAGGCCGCAGGCCGTTGATTCTGCTGGATGAGGTCGCCGCCCATATCGATCCGGTTCGCCGGGCGGCCCTGTTCGAGAGATTGTCGTCCGGTGGCGGGCAGGTCTGGATGACGGGGACGGAGGCCGCGCTATTCGCCGGAATCGATGCTGCAGAGTGCCATTTTGTCGTAGAGAACGGCACTATTACAAAAACTTAATTTGCCCGATGACCCGTAACGGCCCAATTTCGGCTCTGCGTATCGAATGTCCGATATAGCGCGCGCAGAGAGGAATTTACCAATGCCCAAACGAGTGAAAACGACGGTTGAGACCAGGAGCGGACGGAACGTCCGCTTTCACGACAATTTCAGCGGCACCGACATGAGCCGCGCCGAATTTGTCCGGGAAATCGAGTCGGGACATTACGAGAATTATCATGTCAGGAGGATCAACAAGGTGAAAACACCCGTTTCGAATCCGGACTCCCGACGAAACAACAATCTGGACTAGGGGCTGAGAAAAGCGGGTTCGGGGAGAATTTTCGCGCGCTGCCATTTTGTGCTCAGCCGCAGCCTGCCCGAACCGGCATGGCGCTTGTGCAATCCCCAGAATCATGGCGGTTTCGCTTGGGTTTTCGGGCTGCAATCGCTATATATGACAGATGACTGAAACACCCGAAACGCCGCAAGAAAACACTCCTCTCCAGGGCGATTATGGCGCCGATTCCATCAAGGTTCTCAAGGGCCTGGATGCGGTGCGCAAACGCCCAGGCATGTATATCGGCGATACCGATGACGGATCGGGCCTTCATCACATGGTGTTCGAGGTGTCCGACAATGCGATCGACGAAGCGCTGGCCGGGCATTGCGACCGGATCCTGATACAGCTCAATGCCGACGGATCGGTGACGGTCGAGGATAATGGCCGCGGTATTCCGGTCGGCATCCATTCCGAGGAAGGCGTGTCGGCGGCCGAGGTCATCATGACGCAGCTCCATGCCGGCGGGAAGTTCGACAATACGTCCGATGACAACGCCTATAAGGTTTCGGGCGGCCTTCACGGCGTTGGCGTGTCCGTGGTGAACGCCCTGTCCGACTGGCTCGAGCTGCGCGTCTGGCGCGATGGCAAGGAGCACTGGATGCGTTTCCGGAACGGCGAGGCGGAAGCGCCGCTGGAGATTGTCGGCGAAGCCGGCGACAGGAAGGGGACGCAGGTCACCTTCATGCCGTCCGCCGAAACCTTCAAAATCACCGAATTCGATTTCGAGAAGCTCGAGCATCGCTATCGCGAGCTGGCGTTTCTCAATTCCGGCGTCCGGCTGTTCATCGCCGATGCGCGCCATGCCGACCGCGTCGAGGTCGAGCTCTATTATGAGGGCGGCACATCGGCCTTTGTCCAGTATCTCGACCGGCATAAACAGCCGATCATCGGCGATCCGATCGCGATCACCGGGGAGCGCGACGATATCGGTATCGATGTCGCGCTGGAATGGAATGACAGCTATCACGAGAATGTTCTCGCTTTCACCAACAACATCCCCCAGCGCGACGGCGGTACGCATATCGCGGCATTCCGCTCGGCGCTGACGCGCACACTAAACAATTATGCGGATTCGTCGGGGGCGCTGAAAAAGGAAAAGGTGAAGCTCACGGGTGACGACATGCGCGAAGGCCTGACGGCGATCGTTTCGGTGAAGCTGCCGGATCCGAAGTTCAGCTCGCAGACCAAGGACAAGCTGGTGTCGAGCGAAGTCCGCCAGCCGCTAGAAAGCCTGATCGCCGACAAGCTCGCCGAATGGCTGGAGGAAAACCCGCCTTATGCGGTCGCCGTGATCCAGAAGGTGATCGATGCCGCCGCAGCGCGCGAAGCTGCCAAGAAGGCGCGCGAGCTCACGCGGCGCAAGGG